>CAYQME010000003.1:89121-96318 GCA_964418645.1 uncultured Flavobacteriaceae bacterium | reverse complement strand
ATAGAACGTAGTTGGATTTATGCTTCGGCTAAAAAAGAAAATAACTACGAAGGCTTTGGAACTGATAGAGATATTTATGCGCATCAACACATATTTATAAATAATGCAATGATGCCTTTTCAAATTGGTGAAAACCATCCAAATGCAATTGATCATTGTTTTTTACCTTGTGCTAAAGTTATAGGATCTTATAATAAACGTCAAAAACCTTTCCGTCCAGCATCAATAATTAATGTATCTGCAATGAGTTTTGGATCGCTTTCAGCCAAAGCTATAGATTCGCTTAACAAAGGGGTTAAAATTGCTGGTGCATATCATAATACTGGTGAAGGTGGTCTATCTCCTTACCACAGTAATGGTGGAGATGTTATCTTTCAAATTGGTACAGGCTATTTTGGAGTTCGAGATAAAGAAGGTAATTTTTCAATGGATAAATTATTGAAGTTAATTAACGACAATCCCTTTGTTAGAGCTATAGAAATTAAACTCTCTCAAGGAGCAAAACCAGGAAAAGGTGGTGTTTTACCAGGAGCAAAAATTACTGAAGAGATTGCAAAAATTAGAGGAGTGGAAGTGGGTATAGACGTAATATCTCCTCCAAGTCATAAAGCATTTACCAATGTTTCTGAAATGGTTGATTTTATTGAAACTATTGCCAATAAAACAGGGTTACCTGTAGGTATTAAAGCGGCTATTGGTAAACTTGAACAGTGGGAAGAATTGGCTGATGTGATGAATGCAACAAATAAAGGCCCTGATTTTATTACTGTTGATGGTGGCGAAGGTGGCACTGGTGCTGCACCACCAAGTTTTGCCGACCATGTATCGCTACCTTGGGTATATGGTTTTAGTGATTTATATAAACTATTTCAAAATAAAGGGCTATCTAAACGTATTGTGTTTATTGCCAGTGGTAAGCTAGGTTTTCCAGCCAAAGCAGCAATGGCATTTGCTATGGGAGCCGATTGTATAAATGTTGCGAGAGAAGCGATGATGAGCATTGGCTGCATACAGGCACAAGTATGTCACACAAATCGATGTCCAAGTGGTATTGCCACACAAAGTAAATGGTTACAAAACGGTATAGATGTAACTTTAAAATCTGAACGATTAGCACAATTTTTTAGAACTTTTAAAAAAGAATTGATAGAAATTACACACGCTACAGGCTATGAGCATCCTTGTCAATTTAAAATGAGTGATGTGGATATTAACGTAGATGATCATTACTTATCTAAAGAATTGGATAAAACTTATCTATATACAAAAACACCAGTACCGTTTACAAATATGCAAGATTTAAAAGATTGCATATATTTGGGAGGGAAAAACTAATATTTTGTATTTGAATTTAGTAATTATGTTACGAGTATTTAACCCTAAATTAATTTATTATGGAAATTGAAAAAATATTTGAAGTGTTTTTATACGCAGTTCCAGCAATTATAACTGGAATGGTTGCATACTACTTTTTTAAAGAGCATACAAAAAATGAAGATGGACGACGACGCTTTTTATTACACAAAGATATGCAAATGAATGCCTTACCAATAAGGTTACAAGCCTATGAACGAATGGCATTATTTTTAGAACGTATTACACCTTCTAAATTATTAATACGAGTAAGCCCAAAAAGCTCTAATGAAGAAAGTTATGAGTCTTTACTTATAGCAAATATAGAACAAGAATTTGAACATAATTTACCTCAACAAATTTATGTGAGTGACGATTGTTGGAATATTATAGTAGCTGCAAAAAACGCTACAATACAACTGATAAGAAAAGCTGGTTTACTAGAAAAAACGGGAACAGCAAATAAGCTACGAGAAGTTATTTTAACAGAAATGATGGAGAAACGTGCACCAAGTGATGCTGCCTTATCATATATCAAAAAAGAAGTGAGTGATATGTGGTAGTTATTTATCTCTTAATTCATTCGAATCTAAGTCTTCATGCTTTTTCTTAGCATAATCGAAGCCTTCTTGCCACCATTTTACCATTAAGCGTTTACTAAAAATTAAAGAGTTTTCGGTTAATCGTGTAGGTGTATAATATAAATTCAATTTAACATTTTTATTTTTTGCAGCTAATTTTCCAATAACAATATCATGTTTTTCAACTTGGTCCAATAAATGTCCAAATAAGCTAATCATTAACGAAAACGGGTTCTTTCCCAAAATCTTATTGTCAACCATTGTTTCAGATTCTAATATAATGGCATCAACTTCTGTAGCTCCACGTTGTATTGCTTCTCTTATGGGTACCACACAACCCAAACCACCATCAGCATATTCAAAACCATCTACAGTAGCCAAAGACATAAATGGAATATAGTTACAAGAAATCCATATCCAATTGCAAAACTCTTCATAAGAACAATCTTTGATAGACTTATATTCTACCCTATTCTTTGACAGATTAGAGACGGTTACTACAACATCTTTTTTAGCTGATTTTATCTTATTATACTCTTCTTTTGTGAAGTTTCTTTTAATGTTTCGTTTAAGAGCTTTACTTTCTCCAAAGGTGCGTTTCTTTTTAATAAATTGCCACAATGAACTAACAAAATTAATGGATACAAATTCACGATTTCCCTTTTTACGCTGTACAAAAGGGCTTACACTAAAAATATCTCTCTGTTTTACATTTGTGAATAAATTATAAACCTTCGGAATATCGCTAAGCGAAAGGTGTGGCACTAACAAACTCCCCGTCGATGTCCCTAAAAACATATTGTATTGGCGTTTCTCTTCTTCAATTAAGTATTGCGCAACACCACCAGCAAAAGCGCCTTTACTGCCACCTCCAGAAATAACTAATGCTCTCATAAATCTTCTAATTGACTTGTTTTTTCGTTTATGCTTTGCGCAAAATCAAATCCGCTTTGCCACCATTTTGACATTTTTTCTTTGTTAAATATTAATGCATTTGTTGTAAGCACAGTTGGAGTATAATAAAAATTTATAATTGCTTCTTGATTAGAGGCTACAAACTTTCCTATCTTAATATTTTGGTGTTCTATTCTATCCAGCATAAATGCAAACATATTGGTCAACAATGAGAAGGCATTAAGAGAAGGCATCCTGTTTAATTGAGTAATTTCCGTTTGCAAAATAATTGCATCTACAACTTTAGCACCTCTTTTTATAGCCTCTTCTATAGGCACCATTGAGCCCAAACCACCATCAGCATACTCACAGCCACCTTTCTTAACTAAAGACATAAAAGGCGTGTAATTGCACGAAATCCATATCCAATCACAAAACTCATCATAACTAAAATCTTTTAAAGACTTATATTCAACTTTATTTAGCGATAGATTCGAAACTGTTACCACAATATCCTTTTTCCCTTTTTTTAAAATCTCAAAATCGATTCTTGTTATTGTTCTTCTAATTAAATATTTTAAACTATGACTCTCACCAAAAGTTTTTCTTCCTTTAAAAATATTAAGCAAGACACTAAAATGATTAATTCCAATAGTTTCAATTCCTCGTTTCTTCTTAATAATAAATGGACAAGTACTAAAAATTGAGCTTTGTGATACATTTGTAAAAACATTTTTAACTTTATTTACTTTATTTAAAGCTAAATGCGATACTAACAAACTCCCTGTTGAAGTCCCTATAAACATATTGTAGTGTCGTTTATCTTCTTCAATTAAATACTGTGCAACTCCTCCAGCAAATGCACCTTTACTTCCTCCTCCAGATATAACCAAGGCTCTCATAGTACTCTAATAAATTTTAAAATCATTAGACCAAATTAATAATAATCATTGTCATTATAGTTAAAAGAATTAAATTAGTTTCGTAAAATTATATAACAATAATAATATTAAATTATTCCGTTTATAGCTTAGTCTGTCTCAGGCATAAAAAATATCAATAAATGCGTTCTAATTTTCTTCAAACTCCAATCGATTATTTAAAAGGCGTAGGACCAAATCGTGCTAATTTGCTACGTAAAGAGTTAGGAATTCACACTTTTCAAGATTTAATCAACCTCTTTCCAAACCGCTATATAGATAGAACAAAATACTATAATGTTGCTCAACTACAGCGCAATTCTTCTGAAGTTCAAGTTGTTGGTGAAATTATTGATATTCGTGAGGTCTCTCAAAAGCGTGGCAAACGATTGGTTGCCAAATTTAAAGACGATACTGGGATGATGGAATTGGTGTGGTTTAGAGGACAGAAATGGATTCGAGAAAGCTTAAAGATTGATAAAGCTTACGTAATCTTTGGAAAAGTAAATTGGTTTAATGGTGTATTTAGCATGCCGCATCCTGAATTAGAGCTCTTAGAAGAGCATGAAAAAAATTTACGCTCTGCAATGCAGGCAGTTTACCCTTCAACAGAAAAATTATCTAACAAAGGAATAACCAATCGTGTAATTAATAAAATGATGCAACAATTGTTCATAGAAACCAAAGAAGATTTTGCCGAAACTTTATCTGAAAAATTAATTTCTGAATTAAAATTGGTATCAAAATCAGTAGCGCTTTTTAACGTTCATTTTCCTAAAAATCAAGAACTATTATCAAAGGCTCAATATCGATTAAAATTTGAAGAATTATTTTACATTCAGTTGCAATTAATTCGTAAAAATTTAATCCATAAATCTAAAATTAAAGGCTTTCCATTTACAAAAGTTGGCGATTACTTTAATACCTTTTTTGAAAGCCATTTAGTCTTCGAATTAACCAATGCACAAAAACGAGTACTTAAAGAAATTCGACATGATTTAGGGAGCAATGCACAAATGAATCGACTTTTGCAAGGTGATGTAGGATCTGGAAAGACCATAGTTGCATTAATGTCAATGTTAATAGCACTTGACAACGGTTTTCAAGCGTGTTTTATGGCTCCGACTGAAATTTTGTCAGTTCAACACTACAATGGATTACGTGATATATGTAATAAATTGAATATCAGTATTAAACTACTTACTGGTTCAAGTAAAACTTTATTAAGACGAAAAATCCACGAATCTTTAGAAAATGGCGAATTACAAATCCTAATTGGTACTCATGCCCTACTTGAAGACAAGGTAAAATTCAAGAATTTGGGGCTGGCAATCATCGATGAACAACATCGCTTCGGTGTAGCTCAACGCAGTAAATTATGGAAAAAAAATATTTCACCACCACACATTTTAGTAATGACTGCAACTCCAATTCCAAGAACCTTAGCAATGTCCGTTTATGGCGATTTAGATATCTCCATAATAGACGAATTACCACCTGGACGAAAATCAATTAAGACAGTACATCGATACGACAAAAACAGATTGAATGTCTTTCGATTTATTCGGGATGAGATTGCTAAAGGACGACAAATTTACATTGTTTATCCATTAATTCAGGAAAGTGCAACTATGGATTACAAAGATTTAATGGATGGTTACGAAAGCATTGTTAGAGATTTTCCTTTGCCTGACTATCAAATCTCAATTGTACATGGTAAAATGAAGCCAGCAGATAAAGATTATGAAATGCAACGTTTTATTAAAGGAAAAACACAAATAATGGTTGCTACTACCGTAATTGAAGTTGGAGTTGATGTTCCTAATGCATCAGTTATGATAGTAGAAAGTGCCGAACGCTTTGGTTTATCACAATTACATCAACTTAGAGGACGCGTAGGACGAGGTGCTGAACAGAGCTATTGTATTTTAATGACTAGTCATAAATTAAGCAACGATAGTAAAACACGTTTAGAAACCATGGTAAGAACCAATGATGGCTTTGAAATTGCCGAAGTAGACTTGCGGTTACGTGGTCCAGGAGACATCATGGGCACACAACAAAGCGGTGTGCTCAACCTTAAAATTGCCAATATTATTAAAGACAAAGACATCCTACAACAAGCAAGATATCATGCGAAAGAAACCTTAAAAAATGACCCGTCCTTAACTAAACCTGTTAACAAAGACATCTTAAACACCTACAAGCAATTAAGTAAATACAAGAATATCTGGAATTATATAAGCTAAAAAAAGCCCAACTAGTTATAGTTGAGCCTAAAACAGAAATAAACTGATCGTGTTTTAATTGATGTCTTCGCCTTTTGCTAATTTATCAATATTAGCTTGTACCCTACCCTTGCTTGCAGCATTTGGTGCATTGTTAAGCGCTTTTTTTAGATGTGATAAGGCCGATTTATAATCGCCTAAAGCAGAATAACCTCTAGCTAAACCATAGTGTACCGGCCAAGTATTTTTATTCTTTTTGGCATTCATTTTAAACACTTCCAATGCTTTATCTTTTAACCCAAAACTAATTAGAGTCCTTCCATATTGATGTGCTTCCAAAATCGTAGCTTGAGGTAAAAAAGCATCCATAGCTTCTAGACCTTCCTGTTGTTTACCCATTTTGTTTAAAATACCAGCTTTAATTTGTGTATTTGCAAATGTTTGTTGGCTATAAAATTGTCCAGCAATAGCATTATTTATCCATACCAAAGCTTCGTCTAAATCACCTCCATTATTTGAAGCATAATTAGCTGCTTGTTCCCAAGTTTGACGATTAAATCCTGGTTGGTTTTGTAATTTATGTCTAATATCAGCTAATACAATATCTGTAACATTGACTTCAATTTTAAAAGGAATTTGTTTCTTTTCCCAATTAAGTACTGCCGTTGCCGATGTTGCATCTACATTAATAAAATTGAAGGTTAATTGTTCTGTGTGAGGAATTTCATTAGTAGTAACATCTACACGTAAAGCATCTTCGGATGGCTTATAAAAGAAACTTCCCCAAGCTGTATGGTTTTTTGAAAAAACAACTGTTGCTCCACCATCCTCTTTTATGATCATGCTTAATCCATAGGTTCCGGCTTTTAAAGACTGCCCTTCGACTTTAACATCATCTGAAAATTTAATAAAGGTATTTTCGTTTGCACCAGCTCTCCATGGCGATTCCTTTGCAGTTCCAAAACCTAGATTATTCATACCATAAGGCACCAATTTGCCCCAAATTTTACGACCTTTTACGCTTGGTCTTGAATAATTAATATAAATTTTAGAAATCCCAACTGTTTGGGTAACCGAAGCATTTTGGCTCCCTCTAGGCGTTTTTAATTGCGCATTAGCATCAATAGTTACAAGGAACAAGGATAAAATTAATGTTCCAACAAATACAAAATGGTTGGTTTTTTTCATAAGATTTTTTGTTTTTAATTATATAGCTTTAAA
>CAYQME010000003.1:85761-89021 GCA_964418645.1 uncultured Flavobacteriaceae bacterium | reverse complement strand
GTTTTTAATTATATAGCTTTAAAAATAATAACAAAAAATTCGTATGTTGTTAGTGTTGTGTTAATTAACGATTTATTAAGAAATCAAAATTTAAACAGTTGTTAATAATAAATAACTTAATATCATTTATTTAGCTTGATTTTAAAATTTAAAAAATATAACTTCGCTTATCGTTCGATATAAATCATTGAAACGAATGATATCTTAACATTACCACTCGTTAAACCCAGTGCAAAAAAATCACATGATTATTTTAACAATATTTGTGTATTAATTATTCCAATTTATGAAAATAAAATACTTATTCTTATTTTTTTTATTTTACGTTAATCTGTGTTTTTCTCAATTAGATCGTACAGAAACCTACACACAAGTAGTAAAACTAAATCCTGGAGATAAAAATGGTTTTTTAGGAACCGTAACCATGGTATATGCTTTTGGAAATTGTTTTGGTGATGCTATTATGGCATATGGCTATAAAGACCTAAAAATTTCTGAAGTGAAGTATAACGGCAATACTTATACACCTAGAGATTTAGGTTTACCCAACTTTAACGATTACAAAATGTCCCTTACCAAAGTAGAAGCTAATTTTCGATTTAACTATAACCATGTTACTACCAAGGTGCTTTCTTATGTGCTTGATAAATATGATATAGGTTGTTACGGAGAAACCGTTACCATAGCTTCAAAAAATGCCGAATACAACAAGAATCTTGATAAATTTTCTGCTTCTTTTAAAAATGCTGAATATGGTATGAGCATGCTTTTATCTTCTAAAATAGAAGCTTTTGAAAAAAAGAAAATCGACACAAAAAAGTACACCAACCTAATGTTTAAAGCTGGTAATACAGATGACCTTGAAGAAAAAATTAAAATAATACAACAGGCTCTAAAACTAGCGCCAAATGCTAGAGAAAAAACGGCAACAGAGATTCACTTAGAAAACTTAAAAACAACGCTTTCTAAAAAGAAAAAAGAAGCTGAAGTAAAAAAGGAAAATCAGTCAAGTTCCAAAGGGATTGTATTAACAAGTACTAGTACAAAAAAAACCACATCTAAGGTATCTGCTGTAAAATCAAGTCGTACTCCAAATTCGACATATAGTTATACCCCTTCGACTACATATAATGTAGCAAATATAATGTCTCAAAATAATGCAATGTACCAGAAAAGCTTTTCTGAGATTGATAGAGCGGGAAACCAAATTAAATCATTAATTGGTTCAATAATGGATCGCAAACAAAAGGAACGCGAGGCAAGGGAACGAGCAATAGCCTTAAGAGAACAAAGAATTGAAGATGAAGAAAATAGAAAGAAAAGCTTTTACCGACAAGCAAATAAATTTATAAATGAAATTGAAGTTATTGTTAACAAGAGAAAAGAATTCTTTGAAAAACAAAACAAACCTACTTATAATTTAGACGGCTCTTCATTTGAACCCATTTATATTATTTATGCATATACAAAAAATGGTTACGATGGGTATTCCAGCTATGCTGACTATCCGGAAATGAATATTAAATTACATAATGAATATGCAACTGTTTACTTTTCACCAGTTATGGCCGTTTTTCCTTTCTCTAATGGAACCTACCCCTATTTTGAAGATATAAAACATAATATATTGAACAATTATGTCGCTTTAGATAAATCCCAATACAGCATTACCTTTTTAAATGCTGAAACTACTGTTGATAAAATAATAAGTAGTTTAACCAATAACATGAACAATGTTGTGTATCGACATGAATTTTCATCTGCTATTCCCTCTAAAAACAATAATATCATCTTTTTAAATGACAAAATTGTAGAATCTAATAATAAAGATTATTGGACTGGTGGTGCAGTAAGTACTAATGAAACGCAAAAAGTTGATTACTTCAAAAGCAATGATTCTGTGAAAAAAGCAAAAACAGATTATTTCAAAAAATCCGAACCAAAGTCAAAAAAGAAAGTAAATTATTGGGGAAATAATAAGAAGGTAGATTCCACAAAAACCAAAAAAAACATCTAAAATGAATTTTAAAACGACCATTTTCACCATATGCATTTTAATAAGTTTCATAGCAAATTCTCAAAACCTAACCCTTGCAAAAGCATTTTATAAAAAAGCACAACAAGAGTACAGTAATAAAAATTACTCCCAAGTTTTTAAATTACTCGACAAAACCAAGGAGCAACTTGGAGGCCAATCCAACCCAGAAATCACTTATTTAGAGGCAAAAACGCATTATAATAACGATATAAATGTAGGTGAATCAAAAACATTATTGACTCAGTTTTTAGAAGAAGCCGACCCAAATGACAGTAGAATAGATGAGATTTCTTCTTTAATTGTAGATATTGAAGTAAGTGATAAAATTGACAAATACGGAAATTTTAAAGACCTAACAGGCAGAAGTGGTATAAAAACATCGTATTATGATACGGGTGAAAAAGAATGGGTACAAGAATTTAAAAATGGAGTTAAAAATGGGTTTATAAAACGGTATAATAAAAAAGGTATACTTATACAGTCAGGATCTCAAAAAAACGGTTATGTAACTGGCTTTTATGAGTGGTTTGATAGTGACGGAAAACGTTACCAAACTAATTATTATGACAAATTCGGAAGAAAAACCAAAGAAGAAAAGCGATATGATAAATCTGGAGAAATAACAGGAACCTACACATATCTTGACGGAGAAAAGTATGGGCCGTTTAAAACTTTTTTTAATGGTAAACTTTATACCGAAGGTAATTATAAATATGATAAGCTTAAAGGAAAATACTCTCTTTATTATACTTCTGGAAAACTACAATATACTTGTACCTATAACACTACCAGCTATTCTGACAAAAAAATACCAAGTTTTATTGAAGGAATTAAAACACAATATGACTCTAATGGGAAAGTAATATTTAAAGAAAACTATGTAAAGGGTAAAAAACAAGGTGCTCAAAAATATTATTATGAGAATGGAAATTTAAAACGGTGGGAATATATAAATACAGAAGGTAACGTTTATGGCGAAAGAGAATATTATTACAAATCTAATGGTAAAACAGCTATTAACATAGCCTACGAAAACGGAAAGGCCATGGAGTTATTAGAACAGGTAGATATTAATGGTAAAAAACTAAAAATTAGCAAGCTAAAAAAAGGTAACGGCTATATTAAAAGAGTTAATGATGCTGGTATAGTTATTTATGAGGCTACTATTGTAGATGGATATGAACATGGCATTGTAAAAATGTATTGGGACAATGGAAAAATT
>CAYQME010000003.1:0-85661 GCA_964418645.1 uncultured Flavobacteriaceae bacterium | reverse complement strand
TGTAGATGGATATGAACATGGCATTGTAAAAATGTATTGGGACAATGGAAAAATTAGTACTGAAACTAATTACAAGAACGGGAAAATGGATGGGTTAAGAAAAAGCTATTGGAGTGGGAATAAGACAAGAATCGCTTCTATAAAAACATATAGTAATGGTAAAATAACAGGCACTTCAAAAAATTATTCATCAAAAGATGGTAGTTTAAGCTACATCTATGATAATGATAAAGGAAAAAGAATAATAAATAATCCTATAGAATATCAAAGATCTACAATTAGTCTATTAATAAAAGAAAACAAAACAATTGAAGAGATCATAGCTTTTTGTAAAAATAAAAACCCCGCTGGAAAAGATTTTTATTTAGCCGAACAAGTCATTAATTCTCTAGGGTATTATTTTATGAATGAAAATAAAATTGACGATGCTTTGAAAATATTTAAACTCAATATTAGCTTTTATCCTAAAGCATGGAATACTTATGATAGCTATGGAGAATGCTTAGCAAAACTAAATAAAATTGAGGAAGCCATAAAAGCTTTTAAAAAATCTTTAGAGTTAAATCCTAAAAATGAAACTGCTATAAATTTTTTAAAAAATCCGAACACTTTTTTCGCTAAAACAAAACAAAAATAAAAAAGGAGTAAAAACTACGGATTCAGGGCTACAGTATGTTGTTTTAAAAATGGGTAAAGGAGAAAAACCGAAATCAGCTAATGCTACAGTTAAAGTACATTACGAAGGAACGACTATTGATGGAAAAGTTTTTGATAGCTCGATTAAAAGAGGAAATCCTTCGGAATTTACACTAAGTAAAATATTAGTTAAAGGATTGAAAGAAGGCTTGCAGTTAATGCCTGTTGGCTCTAAGTATAAGTTTTTTGTTCCTCAAAAACTAGCATACGGAGAACGTAAATTTGGAATAATAGATCCTTTTTCTGTTATAATTTACGAGATTGAACTATTAGAAATTATGAATAACTAAACGTATAATCCCTTAAAATTAAATTCAAAAAAACAGAAGCGTCATAAAAGCTCTTAAAAAATTAGAATAGCTTGGATTAATCATTTATTAAATAATTACTATTTAATGATTTTTAAAAATAACTGGTGGCAACAATGTATAACCGCAATTACGGCGGATTCGACTTCGTCCAAATCCACTCGGAATTGCGAGCGTCAGTGCTTAACCGAAAAACAGTAACTTCAAACCCGTAACTGACGGTTATACAAGACCGATAAGCGAAACTTCAAAATTTATTCGTTTAACAAAATGTTGACAAACTCATTAAATTCTTTCTTAAAAGACACATATTTATCACCAGTTGCAGGACCATTAAATCCTGTATGTATCTTTCTTACTTTTCCTTTTTTATCAATAAAAATAGTCGTTGGGTAGGATAACACGTGGTTTAGCATCGGTAATTTTTCTTGTGCTTTTACTTTATTTGAAGATCCAAACTGTGCTAGTAGAATAGGATACTCCAACCTCACTTTATCTTTAAGTCGTTGTATGCCCGCAAATGCTTTTTCTTTGGTTTTAGCATATTCAAAAGCTAAAGCAACAAAAGCAATATCTTTATCTTTGTTCGCATCGTAAAAGGTTTTATAGTATCTAGTTTCGTCTAAACAATTAGGACACCATGTACCCATAATTTGTACTATAATCACCTTGTTTTTAAACTGTGCATCATCCAACGAAACTAAATTATCCTTTTCATCAGGGAAAGAAAATGCAAACGTATCATAACCTTCCTTTAAAAATGTTAAACTGTCTTCCCTTGGTAATTCATAAGCCTCGTTTGGCTTTGCAACAAATGTTTCCCTAGAGTGGTTTCCAGAATAAAAAACACCTTGCATTGTGCTGTCTTTCGCTTTCGCCGTAAATAAAAAGGCGTGGGCACCATCAAAAACCGAAAATTTCACATCAAAACCATTCACAATGCCTTCAAGATAACGATAGTCTCCTGTCGTGGTTCTTACGGTACCTGTGAGGGCATGTCCTTTTTGTTTAAAAATACCCTTGGCAATATAGTGTGATCCATCAGCTTCTGTAAAGACAGTTTCCCAATTTCCCGAAATATCAATCATTGGTTCTGTACTAGTTTCAAACCTTTTTGCATTGTTAAATTCTGCGTGAAAAGGTACCACACGATCTAAACTTTCCTTGATGTAACTTCCTTTTAAATTATCACCTTCAAAAACAGCTGCAATATAGCCTTCAAAAACAGGGAAATTAATAAATACAGAGTCGTTTCTATAGCTTATGCTATTATCTTCAATAACTTCTTCGGCATTAAAAATGTTAATCTTATCATTTGATACCACCTCAAAAATAAATGGCAATATTTCATTATCCATAACATTCAGGGTTGCTCTATAAATTCCAAGTTTCAGTTTTTGAACAGGTTTATTTGTGTTACAAGAGCATAGAATAATGGCAATTAAAACCAAAAGTGATTTTTGCATAATTTAGTGCTTGTTTTAAATTTTTCGAAGGAACAATAAAAAACTTACATAAAAAAATTAATTGAGTTTCTTTAACAGGCAAGTATTATTATCTTTGCGCCTGATACAAATAAGCACAAATGAAGATTTCATACAATTGGTTAAAGCAATTCATTAAAACAGATTGGAGTCCTGAACGAACTGGGGAATTACTTACGGATTTAGGTTTGGAAGTTGAAGGTATTGATGCTTACCAATCTGTAAAAGGAGGTTTAGAAGGTGTTGTTATTGGCGAAGTATTAACTTGTGAAAAACATCCCAATGCAGATCGATTAAAAGTAACTACGGTAAATATTGGAACCGATACCCCTTTAAAAATTGTATGTGGTGCACCCAACGTTGCTGTCGGACAAAAAGTCCCTGTCGCTACTATTGGTACAACATTATATGCTGAAGATGGTGAAACGTGGACCATTAAAAAAGGTAAAATACGAGGCGAAGAAAGTCATGGAATGATTTGTGCCGAAGACGAACTTGGTCTTGGTAACTCTCATGATGGCATTATGGTTTTGGATAACGACATTGCTGTTGGCACACTTGCTTCAGAAATTTTTGATATTGAAAACGATCAGGTTTTTGAAATCGGACTTACACCAAATAGAGCTGATGCCATGAGCCACTTTGGTACTGCTAGAGATTTAAAGGCTGGATTATTACAAAAGGATATTAATGTTGAGCTTATTACACCATCAGTAAGTGCATTTCATATAGATAACCGCACTTTAAAAATTGATGTCGACGTAAAAGATAAAGAAAAAGCACCTCGTTATTGTGGTGTTACTATTTCTGGATTAAAAGTGACAGATTCTCCTGCTTGGTTACAACACCGTTTAAAAGCTATTGGCTTAACACCTATTAATAATATTGTTGATGCTACCAATTATGTATTGCATGAACTAGGGCAACCACTTCATGCCTTTGATGCTGAAAAAATTGTTGGCAATAAAGTAGAAGTAAAAACACTAAAAACCGGAACTAAGTTTATAACACTAGATGGTGTTGAACGCGAACTACATGAGGAAGATTTAATGATTTGTGATGCCGAAAAACCAATGTGTATTGCTGGTGTTTTTGGTGGTATAAATTCAGGAGTTTCCGAAACTACCACGAGTATCTTTTTAGAAAGTGCTTATTTTAGTCCTATAAGCATTCGGAAATCGGCTAAACGCCATGGTTTAAATACTGATGCGTCGTTTAGATTTGAAAGAGGTATCGATCCGAATATCACAGAGTATGCATTAAAACGTGCTGCATTATTAATCACCAAAATTGCTGGTGGCGAAATTACTAGTGACATTATTGATGAATATCCTGTTAAGATTGAAGATTATCAAGTGCGCATGAGTTTTGAAAACGCTGAACGATTGATTGGCGAAGAAATTCCTCGCGAAATCATTAAACGCATATTAATGTCGCTTGAAATTACCATAAATAACGTTACCGAAACTGGCTTGGGATTAACTGTGCCTGCATATAGAAATGATGTACAACGTGAAGCTGATATTATTGAAGAAATATTACGTGTGTATGGCTATAACAATATAACAACAACTGAAAAGTTAAACGCTTCAATCTCCAATTCTTCTCGATTTGAAGATTATAAAGTACAAAATGTTATAGGCAACCAGTTGGTATCTCAAGGGTTTTATGAAATGATGGCTAACTCGTTGACATCTCCAGAATACACTGCTCTAAGTGAGCAATTAAAAGACGAACACAATGTATTAATGCTAAATCCTTTGAGTAATGACCTATCTGCAATGCGACAATCAATGTTGTTTTCAGGACTTGAAGCTGTAGCTTATAATATTAATAGAAAACTAAACGACTTAAAGTTGTTTGAATTTGGCAAAACCTATCATGCTTATAACGATATTCGTGAAGAATACAAGCATTTAACTTTATTAGTAACAGGAAATAGAGACACGGAGCGTTGGACAACAAGCTCTAAAACTAGTGATTTCTTTTACCTAAAAGGAAGTGTGATTTCTATTTTTGATCGTTTAGGAATTACACGTATAAAAACTACTCCTGTTAAAAATGATGTGTTCAGCGAAGGTTTAAGCTTAAGTCTTGGTAAAACAAAACTTGTAGAGTTTGGTATAGTTAAAAAACAAATACTAAAAGCCTTTGGGATTTCTCAAGATGTATTGTTTGCCGATTTTAATTGGGACCACGTATTAGATGTTGCACAACACAATGCTATAAAGTTTAAAGACATTCCAAAATATCCAAAAGTACGTCGTGATTTTGCATTGCTGCTGGATGATAATGTAACTTTTGAATCTATTTACACCATTGCGAAACAAAGCGAAAGAAAACTTTTAAAAAACGTGAATTTGTTTGATGTATATCAAGGTAAAAACTTACCCAAAGGCAAAAAGAGTTATGCGGTAAGCTTTACGTTACAAGACGAACACAAAACACTTACCGATAAACAAATTGATAAAATAATGAAAAAGCTACAAGATAATTTTGAAAAACAGCTTGGAGCAGAATTAAGATAAAATAATTTGTTATTATTAAAGTTTAGTCTTTAATACTCGACCTTGTTTTTCGGCTTCATTATCCTTATGTCTGCCAATTACTAATCCGATTATCATACCGAATGAAATACCAAGTGCAATGCCTGTAGATTTACCAAAACTTGCTCCAATAGCAACTCCTAAACTCATTCCTATGCCTATTCCAATTGCTGCATAATATCCTTCTGAAATAAGAGAAAATTCATCATTCAAATACCTTTTAAATGCGTTAAGTTTTTTACTAAAATATCTCTTCTTGTTATTTGTGTTTGATCTTAACTTTAAACTGTCAAGCTCTTTTTCAATAGATTGATATTGTTCGTCAGTTAATACTCTATTTTTCAAATTAGATAGAATTGTTATAAAATCTTTATAAATTTTTATTTCAGATTTTTTATTTGTCTTGTTTAGTAAACTTTCAAAAAAGTTTATAGTATTAATTATGGTCATTATATATGTTTTATTTAGTTAGTGGCATAATATTTAAATTATTACACTCTCTCTATTTATTTATTTTAAATTGAAGCTCTTAATTCTTCCATATCTGTTATAGTTTCTTCCAATTTTTTTAATATTCTTCCATAAACCAAATTCAAATCCCATTTATAAAGTCGTCCTCCAAAAATTGCCAACAATACCACAATAAACAACATTGTAATTACCCAATATACAGGTATCCCATATATATAATAGATTTCATGAGTTCCTAATATTCTACTTAAAGTTTCCTGAAAGTTGCTTGAAAATCTGAACCCAAAAATCATTGCAAGAAATATATAAGGATAAATATATCTAGACATTTTCATATTAATCAAAATTTGATCTTTCATCCAGTCATCAAAAGATTTTAGGTATAAATAGCTACTTACGTTCTTATCAATTTTATTTAATCCTTTAAATAGCTTTTTATTAACAAAAACTATAACATTTAATAATATAAACATCATTACTCCCATAACTGGGATTTTTACAAAATAAGCAACAATTAAAACCACAAACGAAAATACAACAAGTGCATTTAAATTTATTTTAAACATACGCTTAAACTTATCTATAATATGTATTGATTTTTGGTTATATAGATTATTTAGTTTTGGTGCTACCATTGCATCCTTTTCTAAAAATCCTTCTTTCCAAATGGATTCAATTGACTTTTCCATCTAATAATTTTTTTAATCGTTCTTTTATTCTATTTATTCGCACACCAATATTGTTAGGTGTGGTGCCAATTATTTCTGCTATTTCCTTATTTGGCTTTTCTTCCAGATAAAGCAAAATAACAGCTCTATCTATTTCGGTTAATTGCCTAATTGCATCATACAACAGATTAAGCGATTCGTCTGAAAAAGCATGACTATCTTCAGTTTGCTCGTCTTTTAAAGAATAATCAGGAATAGAATAATGTGTATTCTTTTTCTTTTTTTTAATTAAGGTCAAACAAATATTTAAAGACAACCTATAGATCCAAGTTGACCATTTAGAGTCACCACGAAAACTATCTCGGCTTCTCCAAATTTGCAAACAGACTTCTTGATAATAATCTTCAAAATCTTCTTGCGAATCGGTATATGCTCTACATATCTTAATTATTATTCCGGAATAAGGTAATATTGATGATGTATAAAAATCGCTACTCAATAATTGTTTTTTTAATTAGTGGTAAAAGTTAGAGATTATTACACACTAGTAAATATTTTTTTGAATATACTTTAAAAACAGCTTGGAGTAGCGTTGAAATATGAAATTTAGATTAATTTTTTTTAGTTCACGTTAACTTAAGTATATCAACTGTTTTAATTGTTTATATACAACGTTAACTAAGTTAGCTGTTTTTATTTTTAATTTCAATCGTATTTAAAATCTTTTATTCAAAATCTATCAAGTAAGGTTACTTTCAACTGTTTTTCTTGCCTTACCAATCATAGATACGGCTTTTTCAATAGTTTCTAATTTAGTTCTAAAGGATAAGATAGCCATACGTATGACGAACTTGTCATTAATAATGGTAGAGCTTAAAAATATTTCGCCATCGTTATGAATTTCTTCCATAAGTTTTTCGTTAAATGCATTTTCATCTATACTTTTAGATGGATACCAAAAATAACTGACAGATAAATCAGGTTCTGGACCGAGTTTAAAACCAATCTCTAAAAGGCGCTCTCTGAAATACCTAATGAGCAATAATTTTTCTTCCAAACAAGCAACAAAAGGTTCAATGCCATGTAACTGCAATGGCAACCACAAACGTAAACCTCTAAAATGTTTGGTAAGTTCTGGCGATACATCGGCTGGATTTACTGGCATACTATCTCCAATTGCATCTTGCATATAATTAGCTCTATAATGATGCGAATGATACACTGAATCTTTATCTTTTACTAAAACAGCTCCTAATCCATAAGGCAAAAACAATCCTTTGTGAGGATCTATTACCAAAGAATCGGCAAGTTCTATGCCTTTAAACGCATCTTTCTTGGATTCAGTTAATATGAAAAATCCGCCATAAGCAGCATCAATATGATACCAAAGGTTATTGTCTATGGCAATCTCACCAATGGTTTGTAAAGGATCAATTGCACCAGTATCAGTAGTACCAGAAGAAGCTATAACCAAAAAAGGATTTAATCCTGCTGCTTTATCATTTTCTGTTTTTGCACTAAGATCTTCAGGAATAATTCTAGAATAATCGTCCAATTCAACATGACGAATAATAACATCTTCTAAACCAATAATGCGTAACGCTTTATTAATACAATGATGCACTTGATCACTAACATATATCACGCTATTTTCAATCTTATTATTTTTAATTTGATGCTTATCACGAGCAGCAGTAAGTGCTATTAAATTGGCTATAGAGCCACCCGAAGTAAGATTACCAATGGCTATTTTAGGAAATCCAAACATGGATTTCATCCAATCTAAAAGTTCGTTTTCCATTGCTACTGCTCCAGGAGATGCAAAATGCATTCCTGAATATTCATTGGTAACATCTGCAATATAATCTGCAATAGCTGAAGTGTAAATTCCGCCTCCAGGAATATACCCAATATGACCACCAGATGCAGGCTTAATGCCTTTTGCTTCAACCTCATCAGCATAAAGCTTTAAAATGTCACTAAGCGATTTCTTTTCTTTACTCAGTGCCATAGCATTTGGTGTAGGCTCCACACTAGAAAAAGCTTTTGCGTCTTCAAGGCCGTTTATAAAGGTGTTTGCATATTTACTAACCTCTTGAATATATAAATTCCGTTGTTTTTCGTTAGGCTCTAATGCTGCTGAAACACTTTGTAGCTCTAATATTTGTTGTTTTAAATTACTCACTAATAAAGTTTTACTATTAATATTTCTTTTAAAGATGAAATTAATACGTTGGCACATAATTTCTCGTTCTAAAATTACACAAATTGAATTGTTTTTTTGTATCTTTAAAAGACAACTTTAAACTTGTTTATTATGGAATCGCATTACATAAAAATATATACAGGAAATTTTATAATTGTACAGCTTATTACTACAAAACTTGAAGATATTGGAATTTCTGCCGTTATAAAGGACGAATCTGAATCTGGACGTCTTGCAGGTTTTGGTTCTTCAATTCAAGGACAGCAAGAAGTATATGTACATGAAAACGAATTAGAAAAAGCTATTCCTATTATTGAAAGTGCTAGAGCTGAAATGGAAGCTTAACTATTTTTGTATTATACAGTTACTGCATACATCTTTTCGCGGAACTCTTTAATCTTAGGGTTTTGCATATACTCATCAAAGGTTGAATAACGATCTATAACTCCATTTGGTGTAAGCTCAATTACACGAGTAGCAACTGTTTGTGCAAATTCATGATCATGTGTAGAAAACAATACTGTACCCTTAAAGTTTTTAAGTGAGTTGTTAAAAGCTGTAATACTTTCTAAATCCAAATGGTTTGTAGGTTCATCAAGCTTAAGCACATTAGCACGAATCATCATCATACGAGATAACATACAGCGTACTTTTTCTCCTCCAGATAATACATTAGCTGTTTTTAAGGCTTCTTCGCCACTAAAAATCATTTTCCCTAAAAAGCCACGAACATAAACTTCTTCGCGTTCTTCTTCTGTAGTTGCCCATTGACGTAACCAATCAACCAAAGTCAATTTATTATCAAAAAAGCTACTATTGTCCAATGGTAAATACGACTGTGTAGTTGTAATTCCCCAAGCAAATTTTCCAAAATCTGCTTTTTCGTTGCCCGAAATGATTTGATAAAATGCAGTTGTTGCTCTTGAATCTCTAGAATACAAAACTACTTTATCTCCTTTATTAAGGTTTATATCTATATTACTAAAAAGTGTTTCTCCATCTATGGATGCTGATAAACCTTCAATATTTAATATTTGATCTCCAGCTTCTCTCTCACGTTCAAAAATTATGGCAGGATAACGACGACTTGATGGTTTAATATCTGAAATATTAAGCTTCTCTATCATTTTCTTTCTACTAGTTGCTTGTTTTGATTTTGCTACATTAGCTGAAAAACGTCTGATAAATTCTTCTAACTCTTTTTTCTTGTCTTCAGCTTTTTTATTTTGCTGAGCGCGTTGACGTGCTGCTAATTGTGAAGACTCATACCAAAACGAATAATTTCCAGAATAATGATTGATTTTGCTAAAATCAATATCAGAAATATGTGTACACACAGCATCTAGAAAGTGCCTATCGTGAGATACTACAATAACACAATTTTCATAATTTGCTAAGAAATTCTCCAACCAAGAAATAGTTTCATAATCCAAGTCGTTAGTTGGCTCATCCATAATAAGTACATCTGGATTCCCGAAAAGTGCTTGTGCTAATAACACTCTCACTTTTTGCTTACCATCCAAATCTTTCATTAATGTATAATGCAATTCTTCTTTTATCCCTAAGTTAGATAACATTGCAGCAGCATCACTGTCGGCATTCCAGCCATTCATTTCTTCAAATTGTACTTGTAATTCTCCAATTTTTTCAGCGTTTTCGTCTGTATAATCAGCATATAAAGCATCAATTTCTGATTTAATTTTAAACAAAGGATTGTTACCACGTATAACCGTTTCTAAAACTGGATGTTCGTCATACAAGCTATGATCTTGTTCTAGTACAGACATACGTTTACCTGTTTCTAAATGTACATGACCAGATGTAGGGTCTTGTTTTCCAGCGAGTATCTTTAAAAATGTAGATTTACCTGAACCATTGGCGCCAATAATGCCGTAGCAATTACCATTGTGAAACGTTGTGTTTACTTCATCAAAAAGAACACGTTTACCAAATTGTACTGATAAATTAGAAACTGATAACATTAATTTGCTTTTAAAATTCGCGCAAAAGTAGCAAAATCAATCCATTCAAGCAATTAAATACTATTCATAATAACATTTAACAACGCCTTAACAACTCTTTTAGTATGCAACACATACTTTTGTAATTGAATTAACAAATCCCCAAATTTGGATTCTGTTACAGAAACTATGAAGCAATTAGTAGTATTTATATTATTACTTACAACATTTTTTAGTTGCAAAACCGACGAAAATAGTTGTGGTCAAGCTTATTTAGGTGGAGAAATAATTAATCCTAATAATGATTATGTATTACTCTATAATGATATGGCATTTATTGACACATTATATTTGGGTGAGGACAATCGTTTTTCCTATAAAATTGAGAACTTAAGCCCAGGACTACATCGTTTTTATCATGGTGGAGAATACCAAGTAGTAATTATTGAACCTACAGATAGTATCATGATAAGGTTAAACACCTTTGATTTTGATGAATCTCTTGTGTTTTCTGGGAATGGTTCTAAAAAAAATAATTACTTAATAAATATGTTTCTCTCACAAGAGAAAGAAGAACGCAATATTTACGAATTCTCAAAATTAAACCCAATAGCATTCTTAAAAAAGTTAGATTCTATAAAAGCTAAAAAGTATAATGCATTTAATACGTTTACCGAAAAGTATCCAACTTCAGAATTATTAAAAAAACTAATTACTGTAGGTATAGACTATAGCCATTATACTAATAAAGAAAGATACCCTCTTAGTCATTTTGGGTCAAATAACCCAATAAATCTAGACTCATTACCACAAGGATATTACGATTTCAGAAAGAATATTGACTACAATGACGAGGATTTGATTGAATATTATCCTTATTACGTCCTTTTATTTAATAACCTTAATAATCTGGCTTCAGAGAAATACTTTGCTGAATCTGGAAGTTCTTTTTTAATTAGATCAAATATAGATTACAATTTAAACAAGCTAGAACTTGTTGATGATTTAGTACATAGTGACATCATTAAAAATATTATTTTAAAATATTCAACTCGAAATTTTTTATCTAATTCTGCATCTTTTGAAGATTCCAAAGCGATGTACAATTCATACATAGATAAAAACACAAATAAAGCTAACTCAGAGTATATTACAAGCTTGTTTAACACATTAAAAAGATTAAAACCTGGAAATCTGTTACCAGATATTGATGTGCTTAATTATAAAAACAAAGTAAACACACTTCATAATATTATTACCAAACCAACAATACTCTATTTTTGGTCTAATGCAAATAAATATTATTTTAAGAGAAGCCATACCAAGGTTACAGAATTACAGAAAACACATCCCTATATCAATTTTATTTCTATAAACGTTGATGCAAATAATACTTCTGTTTGGAAACGTCTCTTAAAACAAAACAATTGTAGTTTAATTCAGGAGTATCGATTTAGAAACCCACAAGTGGCCAAAAAGCTATTAGCAATTCAATATATTAACAAGGTTATTGTTGTTGATAGAAACAATACTATTATTTCATCAAATGCCAATATGTTTGATATGGATTTTAATGCTTTATTGCAAGGCTTAAAATAAAAAGGTCACATAATTAATGCAACCTTTCCTTATATATTTAAAAGAACTGTTAGTTTCCTTTATTATAATCTTCTAAAAATTTTGCAAGTCCATTATCTGTAAGTGGGTGCCTTAATAATCCTTCAATAGAACTTAAAGGACCAGTCATAACATCTGCTCCAACTTTAGCACAATCAACAATATGCATTGTATGACGTACAGAAGCTGCTAAAATTTGTGTATCAAAACCATAGTTATCATAAATATGTCTAATTTCAGCAATAAGATTTACACCATCTGTTGAGATGTCATCTAAACGACCTATAAACGGAGATACATAGGTTGCTCCTGCTTTGGCTGCAAGAAGTGCTTGACCTGCAGAAAACACCAAAGTCACATTAGTTTTTATCCCTTTATCGCTAAAATATTTTGCAGCTTTTATACCATCTTTTATCATTGGTAATTTAACGACAATTTGATCATGTAATTCTGCTAAAGCCTCGCCTTCTCTAACCATACCTTCAAAATCGGTAGAGATTACCTCAGCACTCACATCGCCATCTACAATATTACAAATATTTACATAGTGCTTTAAAATATTATCGTGTCCTGTAATGCCTTCTTTAGCCATTAATGATGGGTTTGTTGTTACACCATCAAGTACTCCAAGATCTTGAGCCTCTCTAATTTGGTCTAAATTTGCAGTATCAATAAAAAACTTCATTGGTCTTGTTTGTTTTTAGTTGTGTTTTAATTTGTTGCGAATTTACAATTTATTCTGAACTCGATTCAGAATCTTTTCAACTTATTTTTGAAGAAATATTATTTATAACTTGTAATGATAAAGCAATAGCTTTTCATAAACTTTATCTGGAAGTATACGCTTTAAAACTATAGAGAATTTTTGTATAAATGTTCCTGCTTTATAATGAATTTTAGGATTCTTTGTGTTCATAATTTTATAAACTACTTTAGCCATTAAATTAGGATTACTCCCTTTATCAACATGGTCATCCATAAGCTTCAAGGTATTTTGATAAGGCTTGCTATAAGGAGAATTATTGGAAATTGGAGCATGATAACGTCCTGCTGCTATATTTGTTGCAAAATCGCCAGGAGCCAGATTGGTCATTTGTATATTAAAATCTTTGATTTCCATCCTAAAAGCTTCAGTAATAAGCTCTAGTGCGCCTTTACTAGCACTATAAATTCCTCTATATGGCAAGCCCATATAACCTGCAATTGACGTTACATTAATTATTAAACCAGAATTTTGCTGCCGCATATGTGGTAAAACAGCTTTAATTACATTTATAGGTCCAAAAAAATTAGTGTCGAAATTGCTTTTTATTTCATCTTCAGAAATTTCTTCGATAGGCCCTGTAATACCTACTCCAGCATTATTAATCACAACATCAATTCTTACTTCAGCATCTATAACAGATTGTATACATTTAGAAATAGTATCACTTTTAGTAACATCTAAGGCAATAATTGGAAACTTACTTTCAGAAAAAAATTGTGGGTTTCTACTTGTGCCATACACTTTAAATCCTTTTTTAATAAGAAACTCTCCAATAGATTTTCCAATTCCAGAAGATCCGCCAGTAATCAATACAACTTTAGACATATGTTAATTAGAAATATTTGTAACCAAAAATACAATATTAATTATGAGATTCCCACTTTCCTGGGAATACAATAAACTAAATAATCTTGATTCCCAATGGGTCTCATGACTTAAATTTATTGCACAAAAAAAGGCAAGCTACCTACATCACACCGCTACGACCATTTACCTTTGCTGCGTTCCCGCCCTGGAGGATTCAACAGGAGCTGGTTGTGTAGGACTTGCCAACTGCAAAGATACAATCTTTTAATATTTTCACAATGATTTTTTTAACTGAATTTAAATAAATAACTTGCCCAAAAATACTATAGCTGCTATGCAACTTATTAAACTTTTCACACTCATAATTTTAACGTCAATTACAGGTTCTTGCGGAAGTAATTCTGAAAAGAAAAAGAGTGATTTTTCTATACACTCGAATGCTAAAAAGAATACTATTTCAAATAGCGAAACGTTAACACTGTCTATTAACAATCCTAAAAACCACAGTATAGATTCTGTAACATATATATTAAATGGAAAAAAAGCTTCAGAAAATTTTGACTTAAAAAATTCTAAATTAGGTAAGCAAACTGTAATAGCAACCATTTATTTTAATGGACAATCTCAAAACACAACGTTAAACCTAATTATTTTAAACAGTGAATCCCCAAAGATTTACAATTTTAAAATTATAAACGAATATCCTCATGATATTACTTCTTATACACAAGGGTTAGAATTTTATAAAGGAATTCTTTACGAAAGTACTGGACAACGTGAAAAATCTAAACTTAGAAAAGTAGATTATAAAACAGGGAAAGTTTTAAAAAATATTGATTTAGATAAAGCTTATTTTGGTGAAGGACTTACCATTTTAAATAACAACCTTTATCAACTTACGTGGCAAAGTGGTACTGGTTTTGTTTATAATCCTGAAACCTTAGAAAAAAAGAGTAGCTTTAAATATGGAAAAAGTAAAGAAGGTTGGGGACTTTGCAACGATGGTAAGGTAATTTATAAAAGTGATGGCACCGAAAAAATATGGACCCTTGATCCTAAAACACTTATTGAGAAAAGTTATATCCAAGCCTATACAAATCATGGCAAGATTAGCAACATGAATGAGCTAGAATGGATTCATGGAAAAATTTATGCCAATCGTTATCAAAAAAATGGTGTTGCCATCATTAATCCAAATAATGGAGCTATAGAAGGCGTTATCGATTTTTCTTCTTTAAAAAATAAAGTTAAACAGCATCCTGCTTTAGATGTGCTAAATGGTATCGCTTATAACCCAGACACTAAGACTATATTTGTTACTGGCAAACATTGGGATAAGCTTTTTGAAGTTGAGATTTTTGAAAAATAAGCCTTAGTAAAAAGCATTATGCAAATCTTCGAAAAACTAATAACTGTATCTACTGAAGATTTAGATGAACTAAATCACGTTAATAATGTGAGGTATATTCAATGGGCAAATGCTATAGCTAAAGCGCATTGGAAACAAAATACTACCAAAGACATTAGTGAAAATTTCTTTTGGGTGGTTATAAGTCATTCTATTGAATATAAATCTTCTGCATTACTAGACGATATAATTAAACTTAAAACCTACATAAGAAAAACAGAAGGCGCTAAAAGCACAAGGGTTGTTGAAATGTATCATGCCAAAACAGATAAACTTATTGTAAAATCTGAAACCATTTGGTGTTTAGTGAATTCTAAAAATTCACGCCCTACAAGAATTACCCCAGAAATTGCGTCATTATTTGATTAAATTAATACTTTTCCTTCAAATTAAAAGTTATATTTATAACCCTAATAGATATCAAATTATTTGTTCTCAAAATTGAAATAAAATTTATCTTTACTACATGAAACGCTACTTATATTTTTTTTTATGCCTTGGATTATTAGTTATTTGGAGTTCGTGTCGGAGAGATTTTGAATTTAGCCCTAGTACAGGAAGTCTTCAATTTTCAAAAGATACTGTTTATCTCGATACCGTTTTTACAAATATTGGTTCTAGCACATATAATTTAAAGGTTTACAATAAAAGTAATACAGATATAGTAATTCCCACCTTACGACTAAGTCAAGGGCAAAACTCGATGTATCGCTTAAATGTAGATGGAATTTCCGGTAGTGGCTCTCATGTAGGTAAAGAATTTGAAAATATTGAGATTCTTGCTAAAGACAGCATGTTCATATTTATTGAAACTACTATAGACATTCAAGCTTTAGCATCATCGAAAACTCAATTTTTATATACCGATGCAATAGAATTTGATGCTGGAGAAAATCTTCAAAAAGTAGAATTAGTCACGCTTGTAAAAGATGCTGTTTTTATTTTTCCGCAACGTTTTATGGATGGAACTACTGGAGAAACCATAATTGAGACATTAACTTTTGATATTGATGGCGATGGCGTTGATGATGAAACTACATTACAAGGGCGATTTTTAACCGATGCTGAGCTTACATTCACCAATGAGAAACCCTATATAATTTATGGTTATGCAGCTGTAAACGATACTAAAACCTTAACTATTGATGCAGGCGCACGAGTACATTTTCATGCCAATTCCGGTCTATTAGTTACTAGTGGAGGCTCTTTAAATGTTAATGGCTTACCAAGTATTAACCCTGACCTTTTAGAAGGTGAAGTAATTTTTGAAGGCGATAGATTAGAACCTAATTTTGCACACATTCCCGGACAATGGCAAACCATTTGGTTATTTAATGGCAGTACAAATAATAGTATTAACCACGCCACAATTAAAAATGGAACCGTTGGCATTTTAAGTGATGGCAATCAAAATGATGCTTCAAAACTTATTGTTACCAATTCTCAAATTTATAACTCTAGTAATTTTGGAATATTAGGAAGAGGCACCTCTATTAATGGTGAGAATATAGTTATAAATAATAGTGGGCAATCTTCGTTTGCAGGCACTTATGGTGGTCGCTATAATTTTGTGCATTCCACTTTTGCTAACTATTGGAATAATAGTTTCAGACAGTTTCCTTCAGTACTTTTAAATAACTTCCTTGTTGATACCGATAATACAACGTCTACAAATCCTCTTGATGAAGCCAATTTTACTAATTGTATTATTTATGGTAACGATAATCCCGAACTCCTGTTAGATAAAGATATTAGTGACACTTTTAATTTTAACTTTACTAGTTGCCTTATCAAATTTGATGACCCAAATAGTAATTTTAATGGAGACCAATACGATTTTGGTAATATTGCACTTTATGAAAACATTGTCTTTAATCTGGATCCAGAATTTTTAGATCCACAAAATAATAAGTTACAAATACCTAATGGCTCCTCTGCTGATAATGTTGGGGTTATCTTTGGCAACTTAACATCAGATATTCTAAACACACCACGAGGCGCAACTCCAGACTTAGGTGCGTATGAAAGTATTGTGTTTGAGGATTGAAAATACAAGAGAAGTAAATACAATACTTATTTAAATAGTTGTAAGTAATTATGAAAAATTGCATTTGGATATTATTAGTTTTTATTTTTTTGAGTTGCTCGTCATCCAAAAACATCACTCAAAAACAAAAGTATTCTGAATTCAAAATTGTAAATACACTTCTTGAACTTGAAAATGATACGATTTATATAAATGAGCTTCGATTTTACAAAATTCAATCAGCATTTGATGGGATGAAATTAATGTATCAGAACTAAGGAAAATGGAATAAAAAAATTGGAGGGAAACACCAACAAAATATTAATAGAATTATTTGGAAGAATGTCAAACTGATAGATGGAGATGATAAGACTTTTACAGTTATCGCTGATGGAACTGAAACTACTTCTGACTATTTTGCTTGCCTCATGGTTTTTGATTCGAATGAAGAGGATTGCTTCAATACTGAACATCCATATAAAGAAAAATTAACTAAATTATTTGTTGATAAAATGAGTAGAATTGATAAAAATTCATCTGTTTATAGATTGTTTAGATAAAAAACAACAAAGAACTGAGCTAAAAAAAAGCTTTATTAAGTTAATTCAGTTCATTTGAAATTCTAATTTTCCTATTGAAAAATCTTCGCAATAAGAAAATGCATTTAAATTTAAAGTGAATTTTTTAAGCAATTATACAACGTTGATATAAAAGACGATTTAAGCAAACAAAGGCAAACTTTCCATCATCGCATTTACCTTTCCTGCTACAGAATCTAAGACTGCTTCATTTTCATAATTTGTAATAACCTCATCAATTAGACTTACAATAACATCCATATCATTTTCCTTTAACCCTCGGGTTGTAATTGCTGCTACTCCAATTCGAATTCCAGAAGTTACAAATGGTGATTTATCATCAAAAGGCACCATATTTTTATTCACAGTAATATCAGCTTTACCTAATGCTTGATCTGCTTCTTTACCAGTAATGTTTTTATTTCTTAAATCGATTAACATCATATGGTTATCCGTTCCTCCTGAAATAATATTATAACCTTTCTTTACCAATGCCTCGGCCATAGTCGTGGCATTTTTCTTTACTTGTAATATATAATGCAAAAACTTATCAGAAAGTGCTTCTCCAAAAGCAATAGCTTTGGCTGCTATCATATGCTCTAATGGCCCTCCTTGATTACCTGGAAACACTGCTGAATCTAATAAAGAAGACATCATTCTTAATTTTCCAGATTTTAAAGTAATTCCAAATGGGTTTTCAAAATCTTCACCCATTAGTATTAATCCTCCACGCGGGCCTCTCAAGGTTTTATGTGTTGTAGTAGTTACTATATGACAATGTGGTAACGGATCGTTTAAAATACCTTTTGCTATTAATCCTGCAGGATGCGAGATATCAGCAAATAAAATAGCCCCAACACTATCAGAAATTTCACGAAAACGTTTAAAATCCATATCGCGAGAATAAGCAGAAGCCCCAGCTATAATAAGCTTAGGTTGCTCACGCTTAGCAACTTCTTCTACATGGTCATAGTCAATAATTCCCGTTTCTTTTTTCACACCATAAAACACAGGATTATAGAGTTTACCAGAAAAATTTACAGGAGAACCATGAGTTAAATGCCCGCCATGAGATAAATCGAACCCTAAAATTGTATCACCAGGTTTTAAACATGCTGCTAGTACAGACGTATTGGCTTGGCTTCCAGAATGTGGCTGTACATTAGCCCAATCTGCTCCAAATAAAGCCTTGGCTCTATCTATGGCAATTTGTTCTACTTCATCCACGACTTCACAACCTCCATAATAACGCTTCCCAGGATAACCTTCTGCATATTTGTTGGTTAGTACAGATCCTGCCGCTTCCATAACTTGGTTACTTACAAAATTTTCAGAAGCTATTAATTCTATACCTTGCTTTTGGCGTTCATTTTCAGCTTGTATTAATTCAAAGATTTGTTCGTCGCGTTGCATAAATTATTTTTTCATTAAATTAAAGGCAAAAATAGTAAATACATTAATTTAATACTTCAAAAAACATATATTTACTTTGAAGTTTTAAACCGTTTTATTAACGATACTTTTTATCTCACATAATTATTGTTTTTTTTTATTTAATAAAAAAAATGTGTAGGTTTGAGACATAATTTATAAAAAGTAAGATTCTATTTATATATGTCATTAGCAGCTAACAATCCAGATAGAACTTCGTGGCTTCACGTTGATAAAAATTCTGATTTCTCCATTCAAAATATTCCCTTCGGTGTGTTTTTAACAAGAGATGATATTATTACTATCGGCACTCGAATTGGCGATACTGCTATTGACCTTGGTGCATTGCATCAATTGGGTTACTTTGATGGGATTCCGTTAACGGATGATATTTTTTTACAAGATACTCTTAATGATTTTATTGCTGACGGACGCAAAACCTGGCGACTTGTTCGTAATAGAATTGCTGAAATTTTTGACAATAATAATGACATTCTAAAAAATAACAAAAAAAACAAAGAAACTGTACTTTTTAGATTGGATGAAATTGAAATGCAACTTCCTGTTCTTATTGGGGATTATACCGATTTTTACTCTAGTAAAGAACACGCTACCAATGTAGGTACCATGTTTAGAGATCCCGAAAATGCTCTGTTACCAAACTGGTTACATATTCCTGTTGGATATCATGGCCGCAGTAGTTCTATAATTCCTTCAGGCATTCCTGTGTATAGACCACAAGGCCAAACATTACCAGCTGGTGCTACTGAGCCTGTTTTTGGACCTTCAAAATTGATTGATTTTGAGTTGGAAATGGCTTTTATTACTACTGATGCCAACGATTTGGGCGAACCAATTCCAATTGATGAAGCAGAAGAATATATTTTTGGTTTAGTATTGTTTAACGATTGGAGTGCCCGCGACATCCAAAAATGGGAGTATGTGCCACTTGGTCCATTTTTAGCAAAGAGTTTTGCGTCTTCCATTTCACCTTGGATAGTTACTCTTGACGCACTCGAACCGTTTAGAGTTGATGGCCCAAAACAAGATCCAAAACCTTTTTCGTATTTGCAATACAAAGGCAAAAAAAGCTTTGACATACATTTAGAAGCAGCAATACAACCCAAAGGTGCCAAAGAAGTTGTGGTAAGCCATTCTAATTTTAAATATATGTATTGGACTATGGCACAACAACTGGCACACCACACGTCTAACGGTTGTCCAGTAAATTCCGGCGATTTGATGGGAAGTGGCACTATTTCTGGACCAACTGAAGATTCTTATGGCTCTATGTTAGAACTCTCTTGGAGAGGCGAAAAACCGCTTACTATGAAAGATGGTACCGAACGCAAATTTATTAATGATTATGATACTGTAATTATGCGTGGACATTGCGAAAATGACGGAACACGTATTGGTTTTGGTGAAGTAAAAACAGAGTTACTTCCAGTTTATAAAAAATAAATTTTTAATAAAAATTATTGAAATTACGCTTATCCGTTTGTATAAGATTAGTTGCATGGTTTAAGCACTAAAGTTAGCAAATAAATCACAGATAGAAAGTCCGCGAGGACTTTCGTAAAATAGATAAAACCAGCAATTAATTTTATACGGTGTTGGCAATTATTATTTTGATTTTAGCTTTTTAATTAACAGTGATAAATAGCTTCCAATAAATGTCGAAGGGACAGTAATAAAAATGGCTATTATTATTTCGAAAGGAAAAAGATTGTGTGTACTTGAATCAATAATAATATCAAAAATTATTCGACACATAACGCCAATTATTACTCCTGCGGTAATTATTAAGGCTATCCTCCATGGTTTTTCATTTAGTATTAAAGTCAAAATTAGAGAACTCAAAAATGCACTAGAACCCATCAATTTATAAATACTAATTCCGAGTAAACTCATCTCGTTATATGGGTTAAACCAATAAGATAAGCCTCCAGCCATAATACCAACAAGAATTATCAATAGTACAATTTTATTTTTCATGTTATTTGGGTTTTAGGTAATTGTTGCCAATATAAAGATATTATTCGTTTCAATGATTTATATCGAACGATAAGCGAAGTTATATTTTTATAACTAAAAAGTCAATACCTTTACAGATATAAATTATACATAATTTATTAAAGAAAGTTCTCTAATTCAATAGCATTAACACCACTATGAGATCCATGTGCTACTAATACTCCATCTTTAATTATTAATAATTGTGGAGATTCATGCATTACCTGAAACTTGTAACCTACTTCGTTAGAAACAGACCTATAATTAATCAAGTCTAGAAAGTATAAGTCCAAATCGTTTTCAGTCAATTCATAAGTATCTATAAAACGATTTAAAACCATGCGACTTGCCCCACAACGTGTAGAATGTTTAAAGACAACTTGTGTTTTAATCTTAGACCGCTCAATTATATCATGTAGTTGTTGCAAATCGGTAAGTGCAATCCATGGTAAGCTTTTGGTTTCTTTTGGTTCAGAAACTTTAAACAAATTACTAAAAAATCCCATCAAAAATTTATTTTTCTTTTCCGTAAAGACGGAAATTTTATTAATCTTCAGTTAAGTCGAACACATTATTAATCCTTACAAACTGACTAAAAGTCACATAATCATTGAGTTAGTTAGACATTTTGTCTCTTATTTAATTGCTAACTAGATTGGTAAGGTTATTGAAATCAATAATACAAAATTAACAATTATGAACTTTAACAATTATACTATAAAATCTCAAGAAGCAATACAGCAAGCACAGTTGATTGCCCAAAGCTTCGAACATCAACATATAGAAAATGAGCATCTTTTTAAAGCTTTTTTTGAAGTAGATGAAAACGTGATACCCTTTATTTTAAAAAAATTAAATGTCAACGTTTCAATGCTAAAACAAGTATTAGATGCATCACTTGAAAGTTTCCCCAAAGTTTCTGGAAGCGATATTATGCTTTCTCGCGAAGCCGGAAAAACTCTAAATGAGGCATCAATAATAGCTAAGAAAATGAAAGATGAGTATGTATCAATCGAGCATTTAATCATAGCTGTTTTTAAATCTAAAAGCAAAATTGCTCAAATACTAAAAGATCAAGGGGTTACTGAAAAGGATTTAATATTAGCTATTGAAGAACTACGCAAAGGTGACAATGTAACCTCTCAAAATCAGGAAGACACTTATAATGCTTTAATCAAATATGCTAAAAATTTAAATCAGTTAGCCAAAGATGGTAAGCTTGATCCTGTAATTGGTCGTGATGAAGAAATAAGACGCATTCTTCAAATTTTATCGCGACGTACCAAAAACAATCCAATATTGGTAGGAGAACCAGGAACTGGTAAAACTGCCATTGCTGAAGGGTTGGCTCACAGAATTATAGATGGAGATATTCCGGAAAACTTAAAAGACAAGCAAATTTTTGCACTTGATATGGGCGCACTTATTGCAGGTGCCAAATATAAAGGAGAATTTGAAGAACGCTTAAAAGCTGTTATTAAAGAAGTCACTACAAGCGATGGAGATATTGTACTCTTTATTGACGAAATTCATACACTCGTTGGTGCTGGAGGTGGTCAAGGTGCTATGGATGCCGCCAATATTTTAAAACCTGCCTTAGCTCGTGGTGAACTCCGTGCCATTGGAGCAACAACTTTAGATGAATATCAAAAGTACTTTGAAAAAGATAAAGCTTTAGAACGTCGTTTTCAAAAGGTAATGGTAAACGAACCTGATACTGAAAGCGCTATTTCTATACTTAGAGGTATTAAAGAAAAATACGAAACTCACCATAAAGTGCGTATTAAAGACGAAGCTATTATTGGCGCAGTAAAACTATCGGAACGTTATATTACAAACCGGTTTTTACCAGATAAAGCTATTGACTTAATGGATGAGGCTGCGTCAAAATTGCGTATGGAGATCAATTCAAAACCCGAAGAATTAGATGTTTTAGATAGAAAGGTAATGCAACTTGAAATTGAAATTGAAGCAATAAAAAGAGAGAAAGATGAATTAAAACTCAAAACATTACGCTCTGATTTAGCAAACTTAAAAGAAGATCGTAACGCGTTAAATGCAAAATGGAAAAGTGAAAAAGAAGTTGTAGATAATATTCAAAATATTAAACAAGATATTGAAAATTTTAAATTGGAAGCTGAACGTGCTGAACGTGATGGCGATTATGGTAAAGTTGCCGAACTCCGTTATGGCAAAATAAAAGAAGCTCAAGAGCATTTGGAAAGTTTCCAAAAACAAATGAAAGAACAAAAGGAAACATCGCTTATTAAAGAAGAAGTAACCTATGACGATATAGCAGAAGTTGTTGCTAAGTGGACAGGAATTCCGGTTACAAAAATGATTCAAAGCGAGCGTAAAAAATTATTGAACCTCGAAAAAGAGCTTCACAAGCGCATTGTGGGTCAAAATGAAGCTATTATTGCGGTAAGTGACGCCGTACGCAGAAGTCGTGCTGGTTTACAAAATCCGCAAAAGCCAATTGGCACATTCCTGTTTTTAGGAACCACTGGCGTTGGTAAAACCGAATTGGCAAAAGCATTGGCCGAATATTTATTTGATGATGAAAATGCAATAACTAGAATAGATATGAGCGAATATCAAGAACGTCATGCAGTAAGTAGACTTGTTGGAGCACCTCCAGGATATGTAGGTTATGACGAAGGCGGACAACTTACTGAAGCTGTAAGACGCAAACCATATTCTGTTGTATTACTTGATGAAATTGAAAAAGCACATCCAGATGTTTTTAATATTTTACTGCAAGTACTGGACGAAGGTCGTTTAACTGATAATAAAGGGCGTAGTGCCGATTTTAAAAACACCATTATTATCATGACTTCAAATATTGGAAGTCATATAATACAAGATCGATTTGAAGCTACAAAAGATATTGATTCAGCTATAGAAGCAGCAAAAATTGATGTGTTAGCATTATTAAAACAAAGTGTAAGACCTGAATTTTTGAATCGTATTGACGATACAATTATGTTTACGCCTTTAAATAAGGACAACATAAAAGACATTGTTGGTTTACAATTAAAAAGTCTTACAAGAATGCTTGCACAACAAGGTATAACCTTTGATGCTACTCAGGAAGCTATTTCTTATTTAGCAGAGAAAGGATTCAATCCTGAGTATGGTGCACGACCTGTAAAACGCGTCATTCAAAAAGAAGTACTTAATGAGTTAAGTAAACAGGTTTTAGCTGGAAAAGTAACCACAGATAGTATTATTTTGCTAGATGCCTTTGATGATAAATTGGTGTTTAGAAATCAGAATGATTTGGTAGAAGAAATGTAACAATCTAAATTTAAAACAGTCTTATAATTGGTTGGTTAGTTGAAAAGCAACATAATTCTTATTAAAAGATGAGTGTTGCTTTTCTTTTGCGTTAAAAAGAAAAAGGGTCACAAATTAGTGACCCTTTTATTTATTTCTATATAATGGAGGTAAGATTAAAATTTCATTCCAAAACCAAAGCCAAAAACTAATGGATTAATATCAACATTGGCTCCAACGGTTGCTCCAAGTGCTGTAGTAGCATTTACAACAGCATCAGTTTGAATATATACTTGTTTTAAATCCACATTTAAAAACCATTTATCTCCCAATGCATAGTCTAAACCTGCTTGAAAAGCAAAACCAAAAGAATTACTATAATCTACACTATCGGCAACTGGACCTTCATTTACACCATAAAAAATTGTATAATTAACACCGACACCAAGATAAGGTTTTAATTTTCCTCCAGTAAAATGATATTGAAAGGTTAATGTAGGTGGCAATAACCATACATCGCCTAAATTAATATTTCCTGCTGAAGTACCAACAGCTTTGACATCGTGATTAGTTGTTCCTAGAATTAATTCTGCCGCCCATTTTTCAGTAAAAAAATATGTGAAATCCAACTCTGGTACAAATGCAGTAGAAATATCTACATCTCCTCCTATGGCTTGAATGATAGCACTTTCGTTAGGTGTAACAACAATACCTCTAAGTCGTACTTGCCATTTTGAAAAGTCTGAATTATCAGTTGTTGAGTCTTGCGCCAATACATTTGAAAATACAAATAAGCACATTAATAAAGTAGTAAAAATTGATTTTTTCATGAGTAGTATATTATTATTTGATTACAAAACTAGTCCTCAAATAATTTTTAAAATATGATATTAATCATATTTAATACCTTTTTGTCTTAATAGAAAAGATGGGGCAACTTTTAATAGGTTTAGATTAATTCACAAACATCTATTTAGTATATTTGGATATTAAGATTAATACTCAAAATGCTTAATAATTTAACACCAAATGAAACTTATTATTTCCAATCTTAGCATTAAGATATTCTTGCTTTCAATTCTATTAACTAGTTGTAAAACCAAAAATAATTTACCAGACCCACTACAAGCAGGTTGGAATAATAATACTGTTTGTAAATTAGTAGAAGAAAATGAAAGCATTAGAGTATTAAAGTGTACTTTTAAACCAGGTGTTGGACACGAAAAACATTACCACAAACCACATTTTGGTTATACTTTGGCTGGTAGCACATTTAAAATTACAGATGCAAGCGGAACTAGAGAAGTTAGTCCAGCTACTGGAAGTGATTTTTACAGTGAAGGCACCAAATGGCACGAAGTATTAAACATTGGAGACAGCACTGCTGTTTTTTTAATTATTGAACCTAAATAAAAATATTAATAATGAAACAGCTACTTATACTTTCTTTTGCAATATTATTCATCTTACCAATATTTGCTCAAGATGAAACCATTGAAATTGTAGAGCAATCTACTAAAACCACTACTTATTATTTTATTCGCCATGCTGAAAAAGATCGTAGTGATGTAAACAATAAAAACCCAAATTTAATTCAGGAAGGTATTCTTAGAGCAGCAAAATGGAGCTTAGTTTTAGATAATATAAAATTTGATGCTGTTTATTCTACCAATTATAATCGTACAAAACAAACCGCGCAACCAACAGCCGAGAAAAATGGGTTAGATATTACGATTTATAATCCTAGAAATTTTTATTCTGAAGATTTTATTAATAATACCAAAGGCAAAACCGTTTTAGTAGTAGGACATAGTAACACTACACCTCAATTTGTAAATGCTGTTTTAGGTCAGAAAAAATACTTATCGATTGACGACAGTAATAATGCCAATTTATATATTGTTACTATTTCAGCAACTGGAGAGAAGTCTGATATTTTATTAGTAATTGAGTAAGTCATTAATTTACCTCAACCTTCTCAGTTTCAATTTTAGATAATAATTTTAATTCGTTATTTTCAAACAAACGGTCTAAATCGAGTAGTTTTTCGTTATTATTATAAGGTTTGTAATTATTATAATCTACAAAACGAATACCTTTAACATAACGCTCGTTATAAGCCTCTCTAAATCTCATTCCAAAACCATCATCTTCAGTATAAGAATATGCTAAATAATCTATTTTATAAGACTCCGTATTTATCCAATATATAAATACATCTTCAAAATCTTCTCCTCCTCCTTCTTGATTAAACGTTACTTTAATTTTATAATATGTTTTTCCATTAACATTCACATCTCCTAAATAGGTTTTATTAACTGCAGCGCCATCTAATCCAAAAGGTAGTACCGAAAAATAGTGCACAGAATTAACAGAACTTATATATTTTTTAGCCATTGTATCATGAACTACAACAGCTTCATTATTTATAAATCTTGTAAAATCTGTGTTTGTATACACATCTTTTATAATATAAATTGAATCTCTAAATTCTCGTTCTAATTGAAACATGCCATTATTACGAATGGCTTTATAATGTTTATCTCTAAAATCAAAATCGATTGTAGAAGTTGCAATATGGTTTCCGCCTGCAACTTCAATAGTTTTACTAATAATAGACTCTGCGTTTGGTTGCACATCCTTCTTACAAGACATCAACATCGTTAACACAATAAAAGGTAAAATCAGTTTGTTCATTTTAATGTTTTTTATTTATGCCATAAATCTACATAATACTTAACATGAATATTCTAAAATAATCTTAAATTATTTACCTTTGGCTGCAATGCAAAAAAACATAAACATACAAAATAAAAAAGCGCGCTTTGAGTACGAAATAATCGATAAATACACTGCAGGTATTGTGCTCACTGGAACCGAAATTAAATCCATCAGACAAAGTAAAGCCTCAATAGCTGAAAGCTTTTGTGAATTTAATGAACAAGGTGAGCTTTTTGTTATCAATATGTCTATTGAAGAGTATGCCTATGGAAACTATAGCAACCATAGGCCCAAAGCCGAACGCAAGCTTTTACTCAATAAGCGCGAACTACGAAAGCTTGAAAAAGAAGTAAAAAACACAGGACTTACCATTGTACCTTTGCGTTTATTTATTAATGAAAAAGGATTCGCTAAACTTGAAATAGCACTTACCAAAGGAAAAAAACTTTACGATAAACGCGAGTCTATTAAAGACCGAGATAACAAGCGCGACTTAGACCGCATTAAGAAAAATTTCTAATAAGTTTAAGAGAGCTATAACAATTTACTAAGAGTTTAATCTCTAAGTTTGAAAACAGTTAGATAGTCTTTTATTAAATAAAGACGTCTATAGTAGTATCACTAACTTTATCAATTTATATGAAAAAACAATTACTCCTCACGCTTTCGCTATTGTTCAGTAGTTTTGTTTTCTCGCAAGTAAAAGGTATCGTAACTGATACAAACAATAACCCATTAGCTTTTGTAAATATATATATTGAAGGTACCTATACAGGTACTACAAGTAATGATGATGGGAAATATGAACTAAATATTTCAGAAGAGAAACCTTATACCATAGTATTTAAATATCTGGGCTATAAAACCCTAAAAAAGAACATTACGGCAACTGCTTTTCCATATCGTTTGGATGCTATTCTTACTGAAGAAAACATTAATTTGGATGAAGTTGTTATTAATGCTAACGATAATCCAGCAAATCGTATTATAAGAAATACTATTGCAAAGCGGAAACAATTCTTAGAAAAGATTAATGCCTTTAAAGCAGATTTTTACTCACGTGGTTTAATAAGAATAAAAGATGCTCCTAAAAAAATTCTGGGACAAGAACTTGGTGACCTTGGAGGTGGATTAGATTCTACAAGAAGTGGAATTATTTATCTATCGGAAACCATTTCAAAAATTGAATATCAAAGTCCAGATAAACTCAAAGAAAAAATTATTGCTTCAAAAGTAAGTGGCGACAACAATGGTTTTAGCTTTAATAATGCAAGCGATGTCGATTATAATTTTTATAATAATACGGTTGAGTTAGGCAATCAAATTGTGTCACCAATTGCTGATTTTGCCTTTAACTATTATCGTTATAAACTAGAAGGCGTTTTTTATGATGAAAAAGGCAATCTTATAAATAAAATTAAGGTAATTCCACGTCGAAAAAACGATCGTATTTTTTCGGGTAGTATTTATATTGTAGAAGACCAATGGGCTATTTACGCTTTAGAATTAACCATTACAGGCCAGCAAGCTCAAATTCCTGTAGCTGACTATATTACTCTAAAACAAACCTTTTCCTATTCTGAAAATGATACTTTTTGGGTACTCATCTCACAAAGCATAAATTTTAAATATGGCATTTTTGGCATAAAAGGCGATGGACGTTTTACAGCAGTATATAGCAATTATAATTTTATGCCAAATTTCACCAAAAGAACATTTACAAAAGAGGTATTATCATTCGCAGATAAAGCCAATAAAAAAGACTCTATTTACTGGAACACCTTTCGTCCTGTACCATTAACCTTTGAAGAATCTAACGATTACGTAAAAAAAGACAGCATACAAATCATTAGAAAATCTAAAACCTATTTAGATTCTATTGATGCTGTTTCGAACAAATTTAAAATTATGGATGTAGTTTCAGGCTACAACTACACCAACACTTACCAGCATTACAATTTGGATTTTAGCTCTCCAATAGCTTCTACAAGTTTTAATACTGTACAAGGCTGGAATAGCAATTTAGGCCTGTATTTTAGAAAAAATTACGATGAGTTTAAACGCTATTTTAGAGCCAAAGCAAATCTCAATTATAGTATTTCCGATAAACGCTTACGTTCAACCGCTTCAATAACTTATAAATTTAATAATGTAAGCCGGCCATTTTTAACGCTTTCAGGAGGTGTAACTACAAGTCAGTTTAATATTCGGCAACCCATTTCAAAACTGGTAAACTCAGTTAGTACTTTATTTTTTGAAGATAATTACATGAAATTGTATGAGAAGAGTTTTGCTCAAGTATCGTTTTCACAAGAACTCTTTAACGGACTTCGCTTCTACTCTACTTTAAGTTACGAAAAGCGCACACCACTTTTTAATACTACAGATCAAACCTTTATAAATGATGAGAATAATGCTTACACAAGTAACAATCCATTAGACAATACTGCTTTTGGAGTGGCTCCTTTTAATACACATAACATTTTTAAACTTAATGTATCGGCACGTATTAATTTTGGGCAACAGTATTTAAGTTATCCTAATAGTAAGTTCAATATTTCAAATAGTAAATACCCAACCCTATTTTTAGGTTACGAAAAAGGCTTTGGAGCCAGTATTAACAATTATAATTTCGAGCAGATTAAAGCCCGATTAACACAAGGTTTTAATATTGGCAACAAAGGCTATTTTCAATATAACTTAAGAGCAGGCACATTTTTTAATGCCGATGCCATTGCGTTTATGGACTTTCAGCATTTTAATGGCAACCAAACGCATGTGAGTCGTGGCAACTATGTAAACGCGTTTAACAACTTGCCGTATTACAGCTTAAGCACTAATAAATCGTATATGGAGTTTCATGCACAACATAACTTTAAAGGCTATATTTTGGGAAAAATACCGTTGTTAAACAAGCTCAATTTTAACATGGTTATTGGCGCACATAATCTCTCTACAAGTAATAACACACCTTACCAAGAATTTAATATTGGTATAGATAATTTAGGTTGGGGGAAATTTCGATTTTTACGAGTGGACTATGTACGGTCTTACCAAAACGGATTTATAGCCGATGCCGTTATTTTTGGGATTAGTTTTTAATAACTAACTTTAAACGTTTTCTAAAATATTTAATTATGAATAAAATTCACACAATGCTCATTTGTTGTTTCATGGTTACTTTTTCTTTAAATGCACAAGAAATTGCTAAAGATTATACTTCTAAAGTACAATCCTTAAACAGCATATTAGAAACTTTATATGGCGTAATCTCTGGTGAAAAAGGTGAAGCACGAGATTGGGAACTTTTTAAATATTTGTTTCATCCAGATGCAAAACTCATTCCATCAGGTAAAAACCAAGAAGGCTTCATTGGCGCACTTTTTATGACACCTAACGATTATATCACTGGTTCTGGAAAGTGGTTGGTAGAAAATGGTTTTTTTGAAAAAGAAATACACAGAACCACAAATACCTTTGGAAACATTACCCAAGTTTTTAGTACCTACGAATCATTTCATAGTGAGGCAGACGAGAAACCTTTTATGCGTGGTATTAATAGTATTCAGCTATTAAATGATAGTAAGCGTTGGTGGATTATTAATATATATTGGACACAGGAAAGTCTAAACAACCCTATTCCTAAAGCATATTTACCAAAAAATTAAATAACAAAACTTTCTGTTATACTGAAATATTACTGAGAATATGTATCCTTATTTTTAAATATACACTAAAAAGAATATAACTTAAATTATATGCGAAAAAGCATATATATTTGATTATATGCAAAAAAGCATATATATTTGAAAAAAATTAGAACTTATGATTGCAATCATAACTGGAGATATTATCAATTCCAGAAATGTTGATGTACAAAAATGGATGCCAGAATTAAAAACGGTCTTGAACGAATATGGTTCAGAGCCAAAAACTTGGGAAATATATCGTGGTGATAGCTTTCAAATAGAAGTATTGCCTAACGAGGCGTTAAAAGTCGCAATACTAATCAAGTCAACGATAAAACAGTATAAGTCGTTAGACGTTAGGTTAGCAATTGGAATTGGAGAAAAAACATACGAATCAGAAAAAATAACTGAATCAAACGGAAGTGCCTTTATCTATTCTGGGGAAGCTTTCGAGAAACTAAAGAAACAAACTCTTACTATTCAAACCATATGGAAAGATTTCAATCAAACAATGAATTTAATGTTTGGCCTTGCCACCCTAACTATGAATAATTGGGCTCCAACTTCTAGTTTAATAATTAAGACTGCAATAGAGTCTGATTATATAAATCAAAAACAATTGGCTATTCTACTTAACAAAAAACAAAGTAATATTAGCACAGGTCTAAAAAGAGGTGGATTTGATGAAATTCGAAAACTCCTTTACTACTATCAACAAAAAATTAAAAGTAAATGTTAACACTAGCCATAAAGTTTATTTTAGCTCATTTAGCGGGCGATTTTTTATTTCAATCTGATAAATGGATTGATAACAAAAAAGAAAAAAAATATAAATCGCCCTACTTATATTGGCATCTATTAATTCATACAGTTCTATTATTAGTAATATTACAATTCAACTTTCATTACTGGAAAGGCATTATCCTTGTAATAATTTCGCATTACATCATTGATCTCATAAAATTGAATTTGAATGAGAAAATAAATTCACGCATATTATTTTTTTCAGACCAAATTCTGCACTTTATTATAATTTTTGGAGTCGTCCATTATTACGCTCCTTTTAAAATAAATATGACTTCTATTTACAGCATTAAGTCGTTACTTTTAATAACATTTCTTCTAATAACGACTTATGTATCCTCTGTTGTAATTAAAATTCTTATATCCAAATGGAAAATAAATGACACATCTCCAAACCAAGCAGGAAAGTATATTGGAATGTTAGAAAGATTATTTATTTTTTCTTTTATAATTTTAAATTATTGGGAAGGGATTGGCTTCCTTCTAGCAGCAAAATCTGTATTCAGATTTGGTGATTTATCCAAAGCTGATGATAGAAATTTAACCGAATATATTTTAATTGGCACATTATTAAGTTTTGGTATTGCAATAGCAACTGCAATGGGATACAAATATTTAATAGAATTATCCTTACAACTTTAAAATTATAAAAACAAAAACACTATAACCTTAGCTTAATTATAATCAACATCAAACCAATGATTAAATTCTTTATAAAAATATGCTACCCCTTATGGAGAAAAGCAAAAAATGGTCTAAACTTTTAAGTAATAACTTTAATACTATTTCATCTGTTTTTTTATTAATTATTGCCTTATTTGCTTTAGGTCTTGTATATAATCAATTACAATATCAAAAGAAAGAGAATAATTCAAATCTTATTGGAGACTACTTAATTCTTGAAAAATTATTTTTTGAAATTCAACAATTAAGAAATATTCCTGAAAACAGTATCTTTTTTGAGAATGCATATAAAGAACAAACAATTCAATATTTAAAAGATTTAAAAGATATTGTCAATCAAGGTGTTAATAATGATTTATTGAAAATGAATAGTAAAATTTATAGCCAATGGTGGGTTTTTTATGGACAAATTGACTTTACAATTAATATGCTTAATGATGAAATCCTTTTAACTAAATATTATAATATCCCAGTAAATAGAGAATTTATTTTAAATGGATTACCCGTTGATAAAAAAGATTTTGATATGAAAACACTTGAAGATTTTAAAAATTATTTTAAAACCTTTTGGATAAAAGGAGTTGAGAATCTCTTTACTATCAAAGAGATAAAAAACTATAGTGAAATGTATTTTGATTTATCAAATTATGGAAGAATTATTCGAGAATAAAAACAAATGATTAAGATAATTGCTACCAATACCAAAGCGAGCTATACCCTCATTGAACAATTAGCATCTACAATTTGGCATGAACATTATACCTCTATTATTGGTGTCGCCCAAGTAGAATACATGATTCATAAGTTTCAGACCGCTACAGCTATTGAAGCACAAGTTAAGCAAGGGTATTACTACTACCTAGTTTATTATAATGATATTCCTGCTGGGTATTTGTCTTTTAAAAAAGAAGATGACGCTTTATTTTTAAGTAAGATTTATATACAAAAAGAATATCGTGGCATAGATTTGGGTAAAACAGCAATGGAATTTATTACACAACAAGCCTATAAACTAAACTGTACTAAAATCACATTGACCGTAAACATAAACAATAGCAAGTCTATAAAAGCTTATAAAAATATGGGATTTGTAAATACAGGATCCATAGTTCAAGATATTGGTAATGGTTTCGTAATGGACGATTATACCATGGAGAAAACAATTTAATCTATCAGAAAAACGAAATTGTAATTAATTTTTATCCTCCAATAAAGGCACAAAACGAAACTGATCGAGTTCGCGCTTTTCAAACTCTTTTTCTCCTTTTCTAATAAATATGGTCATAATTTGCACATCTTCACCAACTGGAATTACAAGACGTCCTCCAATTTTAAGTTGTTCTAGTAAAGGCTTAGGCACAAAAGGTGCTCCTGCTGTAACTATAATACTATCAAAAGGTGCTTCTTCTATCAAGCCATTATAACCATCGCCGAAAATGAGTTTTTTAGCACCATAACCTAGCTTTGGTAAAAACTTACTCGTTTTTTTAAATAGCTCTTTCTGTCGCTCAATACTATATAATGTAGCACCCAACTCACATAAAATAGCAGCTTGATAGCCACTACCTGTACCAATCTCTAAAATTTTATCTCCTTTTTTTACTTGCAATAACTCCGTTTGATAAGCTACTGTATAAGGTTGCGAAATGGTTTGGTCGGCAGCAATAGGAAATGCTTTATCTTGATAGGCATGGTCTAAAAAACCAGAATCCATAAACAAATGTCGTGGCACTTTTCCAATTGCTTTTAATACGTTTTCGTCTATAATTCCTTTGTCTTTAATAATAGCGACTAACTGTTGTCGAAGGCCTTTATGTTTAAATGTGTCTTTCAAATTTATAGGTCAATTTTAAAACTTAAAAGTAACGCAATCCTCAAAAAACACAAACTCTATTTTCTATTTTCTTTTTGCTTTTTTCTGCTTCAAAAAAACTATTTTTGTTGAAAACGAAAAACTATGCTTAAAGCTGGTGTACTTGGTGCTGGACACCTTGGAAAAATTCATTTAAGACTTCTTAACCAATCCGACAAATATGAACTTATTGGTTTTTATGATGCCGATGAAAAAAATGCAAAACATGTAGAAACTGAATTTGGATACACCTATTTTAACACAGTCGAAGCGCTTATAGAGGCTGTAGATATGGTTGATATAGTAACACCAACATTATCTCATTATAATTGTGCTAAACAAGCCATAGCAAAAGGGAAACATATTTTTATTGAAAAGCCTATTGCTAAAACTGTTGAAGAAGCCAAAGAGATTAGACGTCTTTTAGCGGAGCATGATCTAAGAGGTCAAGTAGGACATGTAGAGCGTTTTAATCCTGCATTTATTGGCGTAAAGGATCAAATTGAAAACCCAATGTTTATTGAAGCGCATCGTTTGGCTGAGTTTAATCCGCGTGGTACAGATGTCCCAGTGGTTTTAGACTTAATGATTCATGATATTGATATTATCCTTAGTGTTGTAAACTCTAAAGTAAAGCATGTTTCTGCAAGTGGTGTTTCGGTAATCAGTGATACTCCAGACATTGCAAACGCTAGAATTGAATTTGAAAATGGTTGTGTCGCCAACCTCACTGCAAGTAGAATTTCTTTAAAGAACATGCGTAAAACACGATTTTTTCAAAAGGATGCTTATATCTCTGTGGATTTTTTAGAAAAGAAATGCGAAGTGGTAAAAATGAAGGATGCACCTGAAATTCCAGGAGATTTTGATATGATTCTGCAAAATGCTGAAGGTGTAAAAAAACAAATCTATTTTGATAATCCTGAAATTTTTAATAACAATGCTATTCTAGATGAATTAGAAACCTTTGCTAATGCCATAAATACAAATACAAAACCTATTGTAACACTACATGATGGCACAGAGGCTTTACGTGTAGCAACTATGATAATTAACCAGTTTAAATGAAACGTCATTACGAAGGAGAAACGACTGAAGTAATCTTTCTAATTGAAAATCAATTTATATATTAAATTTAATACAAACAGATTGCCACAACTTTAAAAAGTCTCGCAATGACCAAAAAAACAAATAATAATAAGATTCCCTCCTTCGAGGGAATAGATAAAAAACATTCTATGAAAAACGTTGCAGTTATCGGAGCAGGAACTATGGGAAATGGTATTGCCCATACGTTTGCACAGAGCGGATTTAAAGTACAATTGATTGATGTTAGTGAAGCAGCACTCAAACGAGGATTGGATACTATTACTAAAAATTTAGATAGAATGGTAGCCAAAGAAAGAATATCTGAGGCTCAAAAAGAAGAAACTCTAGGTAATATCACCACTTTTACAAATATTACTGAAGGTGTCGAATATGCGAGCTTAGTTATTGAAGCTGCTACCGAAAATTTAGATCTAAAACTTAAGATTTTTAAACAACTGGATAAAGATTGTCCAGACGATACTATTTTGGCAACCAATACGTCTTCCATTTCAATTACACAAATAGCAGCAGTAACGTCTAGACCAGAAATAGTTATTGGCATGCACTTTATGAATCCTGTCCCTATTATGAAGTTGGTAGAGATTATTCGTGGTTACAATACAAGTGATGCTATAACCAATATTATTATGGAAATATCTCGAACTTTAGGGAAAACACCTGTAGAAGTAAATGATTATCCAGGATTTGTGGCAAATAGAATATTAATGCCAATGCTTAATGAGTCTATTGAAACCCTATATAATGGTGTTGCAGGCATACAAGAGATTGATACGGTTATGAAATTAGGAATGGCGCATCCTATGGGTCCTTTACAACTCGCCGACTTTATTGGTCTGGATATATGCTTATCAATCTTAAACGTAATGTATGATGGTTTTAAAAATCCTAAATATGCACCTTGCCCATTGTTAGTAAACATGGTAAGAGCAGGAAAATTAGGTGTAAAATCGGGTGAAGGTTTTTATGATTATTCTGAAAGCAGAAAAGCAGAAAAAGTTGCGGAACAATTTTTATAGTTTTTTAGTTTGGCAAAAATAAATCCATTTAAAGCTGTACGTCCAACACGAGATAAAGTAAGCCTTGTGGCATCACGCTCATATCAGAGTTATACGCAATCTGAACTTGAAGCACGCTTGGACTATAATCCGTTTTCCTTTTTACATATCATTAATCCAGGGTACAAATATGAAAAAGAAATTACTGGCAAAGAGTGTTACAGCTTGGTAAAAAATAGATATTTAGAATTTAAAGAAGATGGTATTTTTGTTCAGGATAAAACACCTAGTTATTATATTTATAAAATAATTGATAGAGATAAAAATGAATATAATGGTATCATTGCAGCTACCAGTACTGAAGATTATGAAAACGATATTATAAAAAAGCATGAAGAAACAATTAAATATCGTGAACAAGTCTTTAAAGATTATTTAAAAACCGTAGGTTTTAATGCAGAGCCTGTACTTTTAACTTACCCTGATAATTATACCATAGGAAAAATAATTTCCAAAACTCAAAAAGACAGAGCCGAGTTTGAATTTACAACAACTTATAGAGATACTCATTACCTTTGGAAATTAAATGATAGCAAAAATATAGATGTTCTCAAAAATGAGTTTAAAAAAATACAGATCATTTATATTGCTGATGGACATCATCGTTCAGCATCATCAAACCGATTGGCTAAATTATTACAAAAAGAAAATAACAATCATAAAGGAAATGAACCCTATAATTTCTTTATGAGTTATTTAATTCCTGAATCTAATTTAAAAATATCTGAGTTCAATCGTTTGATTAAGGATTTAAACGGATTGACTAAGGAAGAATTTTTAATACAACTTGACACCATGTATCGTATTGAAAATAGAGGAAATATATTGTATAAACCTTCAAAGAAGCATCATTTTAGTATGTATCTTGATGGTGAATTCTATTCGTTATATTTGCGAAAATCCAATTTTGAGATTAATAATGCTTTAGATGCTTTAGACACGCAAATTTTATTCAAAACGATATTAGAACCTATTTTAGGAATCATAGATTTAAGAAATAATCAACGTATAGATTATTCGTATGGAAAAAATGATTTAGTAACTATTAAAAGCAAAATTGATATTGGTGCTTTTGAAGTTGGTTTTGGCTTAGTCCCTATTACCATAGACCAATTAAAATCTATTGCAGATGAAGGCTTAACAATGCCTCCTAAAAGCACCTATATTGAACCTAAATTACGAAGTGGAGTAACGATTTATGAATTTTAAAATGAGCATAAAACAAAACCTAAATAACATACTTTCTCAGCTCCCAGAGCACGTCACTTTGGTAGCAGTTTCTAAAACAAAACCTATAAGTGATATTATGGAAGCTTACAATACTGGCCATCGGATTTTTGGAGAAAACAAAATCCAAGAAATGGTTGAGAAGCATGAACAAATGCCAAAAGATATACAATGGCATATGATAGGTCATGTACAACGCAACAAGGTAAAGTATATGGCTTCCTTTGTGAGTTTAATTCATGGCGTAGATAATTTTAAACTGCTCAAAGAAATAAATAAACAAGCACAAAAAAACGATATAATTATTGATTGTTTATTACAAATAAAAATTGCTGAAGAAGACTCTAAATTTGGAATGACTGCACAAGAAGCTTCAGAAATATTACAGTCTCAAGAGTTTTTAGAATTAGAACATATTAGAGTCGTAGGTCTTATGGGAATGGCAACTTTTACTGAAGATGAAACACAAATAAAACAAGAATTCGAATACCTTAAAGCCGCCTTTAATGCTTTAAAAACACAGAATACTATAAACTGTAAACTACAAAATATATCAATGGGTATGAGTAGTGATTATAAATTGGCCATAGATTGCGGAAGCACCATGATTCGTGTTGGAAGTAGTATATTTGGAGAGCGAAATTATTCAATTTAATATTATATATCATATTGAGCACAGTCGAAATATCTATTTTATTTTTCTATACGATTCTTTGCTTTGCTCAGAACGATAAAATTCTTAACTTTTAACTAAAACACTATTTACGCAATACTTGACATAGAAACCACTGGTGGGAAATACAATGAAGAAGGCATTACAGAGATTGCCATCTATAAATTCGATGGTCATGAAGTAATTGACCAATTTATTACGCTTACTAATCCAGAGCGCGACATTCAACCTTTTGTAGTGAACCTAACAGGTATTAACAATAACATGTTGCGCAACGCACCAAAATTCTATGAAATTGCAAAACGTATTGTGGAGATTACAGAAGGCTGTATTATTGTTGCTCATAATGCACAGTTTGATTTTAGAATACTTAGAACAGAATTTAAGCGCCTAGGATACGATTTTAGCCGTGAAACATTGTGTACTGTAGAGTTAGCAAAAGATTTAATTCCTGGGCAAAACTCATATAGTTTAGGTAAACTAACACGGTCGTTGGGAATTCCCGTTAGTGACAGGCATAGAGCTTCTGGAGATGCATTAGCAACTGTTACGCTATTTAAAATGCTTTTAGCGAAAGACTTGGATAAAAAAATTATTCAAGAGTCTATTCGGTTAGAGCCAAAATACCAAATGGAGCCTCGCCTTTTGGATATTATAGAAGCCTTACCTTCAATTACAGGTGTGTATTATATGCACAAAGCAGATGGTGAAATTATATATATTGGAAAAAGTAAAAATATTCGAAAACGCGTCAATCAGCATTTTACCAGCTCTAATCCAAAATCAAAAAAAATACAATTACAAGTTGCAACAGTAACTTACGAAGATACTGGAAGTGAACTTGTAGCATTACTAAAAGAAAGTGAAGAGATAAAGCGCAATAAGCCTATTTTTAATCGTGCCTTAAAGCGCAATATATTCTCTCATGGGCTGTTTAGTTTTACAGACACAAATGGTTATATCAATTTAAAAGTGGCAAGAGTAAATGGTAAAGAAACGCCAATTACTACTTTTTCTAATTTAAAAAGTGCTAAAAGCTTTATTACTAAGGCTACAGACGAATATAATCTATGTCAAAAATTAACAGGTATTCATGCTACCGATAGCAATTGTTTTAACTATACTATTAAACAGTGTTTTGGAGCTTGTATTGATAAAGAACAGAGTGAAGATTATAATAAAAGAATTCAAAATATTATTAATCACCACAGTTTTGAAAATCAAAATATGGTCATTATTGATTATGGTAGAGCAATTGATGAGAGAAGTGCCATACTTATTAAAAACGGTTTGTTTAAAGGATATGGTTTCTACAATCTTAATTATCAAATAAATAATTTGGATATTTTGCAATCTATTATTACACCTATGCAACATAATAGAGAAACACAACACATTATCCAAACCTATCTAAGGCAAAATAAAAAATTGAAGATTATACAATTGGAAACAAATCAAAATGGTAGCTAATCTTTTATTACTTTTGATTTAATGAAAAACAAAACATCAAATAAAAATTGGAGACAAAAGCTTCATGAAATTATTCATGAAGCAGATACTTCAGCTGGTAAGTTGTTTGATGTAATCCTATTTATTATCATTATTGCTAGCATTATTCTAGTAATGCTAGAGAGTGTAAAAAGTATAGATACTAAATACCATAACTTTCTTAATATTTCAGAATGGATTGTTACAATCATATTTAGTATTGAATACATTGGCAGAATTATAACAGTAAAAAAACCACGCCATTATATTTTTAGCTTTTATGGTATTATTGATTTACTCTCAACTATACCAAAATATTTATCTTTTTTCTTTATTGGTGGTCACTCATTAGTAGCATTAAGAGCATTACGTTTGTTACGAATTTTTAGAATTCTAAAATTAGCACGATTTGTTGGAGCCTCTACGACTTTTAAAAGAGCCTTAATTGCTAGTCGCGCTAAAATTGCAGTGTTTTTATCTTTTGTAATTATTCTATGTATTGTTTTAGGAACTGTAATGTATTTGGTTGAAAGCGGTGAAGACAGTGGCTTTACAAGCATTCCTAGAAGTGTATATTGGGCTATAGTAACCCTTACAACTGTGGGTTATGGAGATATTGCACCCATTACTCCATTAGGGCAATTAATAGCTTCTTTTATTATGATTATGGGTTATGGTATTATTGCAATACCAACTGGAATTGTTACTTCTGAAATGACTAAAGCTTCTAATAAAAAATTACACTTAAATACTCAATCCTGCCCAAGTTGTATGGCAGAATCTCATAAAGACGGTGCTGAATTTTGCTACAATTGTGGAGAACGCTTAAATGATGACTAAATATCTTATTTCTATAGTAGGACCAACAGGTATAGGAAAAACAGCATTGAGTATAAAACTTGCCAAACATTATAATACTGAAATAATTTCAGCCGATTCTAGACAATTTTTTAAAGAGATGCAAATTGGTACAGCTGCTCCTAATGAGAAAGAGTTGTCACAAGTAAAACACCATTTTATTCATCATAAATCTATTGAAGACCAATATAGTGTTGGAGCTTTTGAAAAAGAGGCAATTACACATTTAGATCAATTATTTCAATCTCATAATATAATTGTTATGGTTGGAGGCTCAGGACTGTATATTGATGCTATAACCAAAGGATTAGACTATTTTCCAGAAGTTGATATTTCCATAAGAGAAACACTGAATAAAAAGCTTGAAACAGAAGGCTTGCAAACACTACAAAATCAGCTAAAGGGATTAGACATAGATGCATACAAAACTATTGCAATTGATAATTCACACCGTATTATTCGTGCTTTAGAAATTTGTATTGGTACTGGGCAACCCTATTCTTCTTTTTTAAATAAAAATAAAGCGAAGCGGAATTTTAAAGTCATATCTATTGGATTAAAATCAAATAGAGATATTATTTACAAACGTATTAACCAGCGCGTAGATATGATGATTGCTGAAGGTCTTGTTGATGAAGCTAAAGCATTGATATCAAAACAACATTTAAACGCTTTAAATACCGTTGGCTATAAAGAATTATTTAAATATTTTAATAAAGAGTGGACTCAAGATTTTGCTATTTCTGAGATTAAAAAAAATACACGTCGTTTTGCAAAACGCCAACTCACTTGGTTTAAAAGAGACCTCAAAACTAAGTGGTTTGATTATAAAAGTAATCTAGACAATATTATTAAGGTTATAGATATTGAGATTAAGTAAATGCATAAAAAAGCTAGCTAAATAATTTAGCTAGCTTTTATAAGATTAACAACTTGATTAAGTTGATTATGCTTTTTGGTTTACCACCAATCTAAATCCTTCACCATGAATATTTAAAATTTCGACATTAGGATCTATTTTCAAATACTTCCGTAGTTTAGCAATATAAACATCCATACTTCTAGATGTAAAATAGTTATCATCTCTCCATATTTTGGTTAATGCTAACTCACGTGGCATTAAATCGTTTTCATGTAAAGCTAATAAGCGTAACAATTCATTTTCTTTTGGAGATAATTTAACTGGCTCTCCACCTAGATATTTTAAGAAACGTAGTTTTGAATTTAGGTGAAATCCACCAATTTCAAATTCAAACTGCTTACTGTCTGCTACACTATCCGTTGCTTTTCGTTGTATGATAGTCTTTATTTTCATTAACAGCACTTCACTATCAAAAGGTTTATTTAAATAGTCATCTGCCCCAACCTTATAGCCTTTTAAAACATCTTCTTTCATAGCCTTAGCGGTTAAGAAAATAATTGGTACATCTGTATTTTTTTCACGAATTTCTTTAGCTAAAGTAAAGCCATCTTTATAAGGCATCATAACATCTAAGATACATAGGTCATAATCGTCCTTCTTAAATTTTTCGAAACCTTCCATCCCATTTTTAGCATGAACTACGTCATAATCGTTCATTGTTAAATAATCTTTTAAAACGGTTCCAAAGTTTGGGTCATCTTCAACTAAAAGTATTTTTTTGTTTATTTCGTCCATAATTATATTATGATATTAATGGTAATTTTAAAATAAAGGTACTACCCTTCCCTCTTTCGCTTTCAACAGTAATATAACCATGATGGTCATTTACAATTCTTTTTACATAAGCTAGCCCTAAACCGTGGCCTTTAACATTATGTACATCACCTGTGTGCTCTCTATAAAATTTTTCAAACACTCTTTTTTGAACGGCTTTTGACATACCGTTACCTTGGTCTTTTATTTTTAATACAATGTTGGTTCCAACATTTTCTGTATATATATCAATTTTTGGTTCATTATTAGAATATTTCACCGCATTGTCTAATATATTTACTATAACGTTAGTAAAGTGTGTTTCATTGGCTAGTACTTCAGAATTTATGGTGCCTAAATGAGTGTTAATATACCCATTTTTGCTTTCCACAATAAGCTCAACATGTGTTACAGCATCTTCAACTAAGTCGTGAAGATCTATACACTCCTTACTAATATTTAGTTCGTTCTTTTCAAGTTTAGATATTCTAAGCACATTCTCTACTTGTGCATGCATGCGTTTGTTTTCTTCTTTTATCATTCCAAGATATCGCTTCACCTTATCTTCGTCATTAATAGTCTTTGGGTTTCTTATAGCATCTAATGCCAAATTAATTGTTGCTATTGGTGTTTTAAACTCGTGCGTCATATTATTAATAAAATCAGTTTTAATTTGCGAAATTTTACGCTGTTTTATTAATTGATATATTGCACTTGTATATGCTATTATAATAATTGTTGTAAAGATTATTGACAAAATTGACATTCCTAAAATAGAAGAAAAAATAAACTTATTTCTTTCTGGAAAATTGATGTACAATCTATAATCGCTTTCATCATTATTGTCTAAAAAAATTGGAACGCCAATTGTAGGCGTCTCTCCCAATTCAAAATTATCAGATTGTACTTTGGTAGCTAAATCTTTATGGTAAATAGCAAATTCAAAATCAATATCAATATCATCTTCTAAAAGTTTTTTGCGCAACAACCTTTTTATTTCATCCCTTGAAACACGCTTTCGTATTGGCATGCTTTTAATTTCCTCTCTATACTGAGCCTCAAAAATTTCTGTTTGCAATTTATTCAAACTAAAAATATTTTCAACGGTTTCCTCTGGACTTATAGCAATGTCTTCATTAAAGTCTGTGTTACTATAAATTCTAGCTGTAGTTTTTCCGGTAAACTTGCTAAAATTTACACTATCTAAACTTATGTCAATGAGCGATGGGATTTTAAAACTTTCTTCTAAAATGCCTGTATTATAAACTATTATTTGGTTTGTATCATCATTTTGTTTTTGAATAATAATACTACTCAACGCTGTTGAATCCGGTACTACTCCTCTTGCTAACATCTTTTTTAGTTCGTTAACGTACTTTCTGTACTCTATCTCTACAACTTTATTAGAAGTGTAGGTCAGTGATTTTTTTACATTAAATGTAAACTGTTCTTCTTCATTTTCAATGGTATTATTAATATAGTACGCTTGAACAAAAATAATGCCAACGAGCGATAAACTCATTAATATTACCAATAAGACGAATAGTTTTTTACTCATCATTCAAAATTAACATTTTAACATTTAGTGCGACTACCATTTAACCTTACATTAACACAAATGTTAAAATTTTTAAAACTAACAAATGTTTTTAAGAATTTCTTGGTGAATTTTAATCACTTGTGCTTTAGTTTCCGATAGTTTATTATTTATAATAACATATTGCGATAGCTTTATTTTTTTAGCATCACTCCATTGGTTATTAATAATAGCTTTAACTTTTTCAACGGAAGAGTTATCACGAGTAATAACACGTAGTATTCTGTTCTTTTCTGAAGCTGTAACCGTAATAACTGTATCACAGTTAAGATACCCTCCATTTTCAAATAAAATTGCTGCTTCTTTAATAACATAAAGAGTACTTTGCTTTGATTTCCATTTATTAAAATGAGCTCCAACTTTTGGATGCACAATGGTATTCATTTTATGCAACAATTCTTTATTATTAAATATCTTATCTGCAATAAAAGACTTGTTAATTATATCATTTTTATAAGCATTACTACCAAAAACCTTTATAAGATTACGTTTTATAACCTTAGAGTTATTCATTAAACGTTTTGCTTCTAAATCGGCTATATAAACGGGTACATTAAGTTCTTGAAACATATTTGCGACAGTAGTTTTTCCACTTCCAATACCTCCTGTTAAACCTATAATTTTCATTTGTTCAAGTTATTGTACTAAAATAAATTCAATGCGTTTTATACTTAGTCTAGCATTTTTTACCAAATCTGGCTGTTGGACAATTTTAGGAATAAGATATGAGTCTTCGGCACTAAGCGAATTATAATCACACTCTACAATGAAACTACTCGAAGATATCGATTTAAAATTATTTAAACTTGTATAATAAATAACTGGAATTGTTTTTGGGTAGTACTTTATTTTTATACTTTTTGGAATATTAACAACATTTACTGGAACTTCAATGACACCTTCAGTAAATTTTTCTACAGTTCCTATAACTTGAACTTGCTGTTGCGAAAACTTTAAATCTTGTAATTGACTTGGCAATTTTAATTTTACTATACTGTTTACATTAGAAATAATATTATCCAACTCTAATCTCTCTGTATAAACTTCTGAAATTGAATCTAATACAACCTTTGGGCCAATAACATTAATATAATCGGGAGTCAGATTAAATACCCCATTGATATCAAATCCTGTTGAAAATTTGATATCTGCATCCAAAATTACCGGAATCTTTTTTATTGTATTTACATCATATCTAAAAACTATGGTATCAGGAACAATATTTTCAATTCTTTCATTGATATCAAATTGTTTAATAATATTAGATAATTCTCTTTTTGCTATCCAATTATAATGTGTTGTATTTTTATCTAGAGTAGCAAAATCAACATCAATTGTTGGTTTTTTAAAATAATACTTTATCTGCCTAAATCCATATGCTGTAATGGTAATTCTCATATTAATGGTTGAGTCGTTAATAATAACAACATCTTCCGGAACATTTACAGTATTAATATGAAATGAAAATGTTTTCGTATAATTTTTTGATAATTTAGTTAAGACAGAAAACACAAATGCCAATACTATAAAAAGTAAAAATATATTTACTCTTCTAGTTTTAAATAGTGAAAATATGTTACGCTTAGAAGCAGTCATCGTTTTATTTTAAAAAACAAATTAGGAAATTGTTCTTCAACATCCTTATTAGAAAATATTAATTTAACCGTTGATTTTAAAAACCCATAGCCATAACCAAAAAACTGAATCATTATTGCTAATATAGAAAATAGAGCTGCAATACCATTTTTGGTTGATATTAAAGCTAATAAAAAACTAGTAATAAAATAAACGCCATATAGTTTTAATGGTAATTCAACATTAAAAAATACCAAACTAATTGCCGCTATCAAGCCTAAACTAAATAAAGTTGGAAACCAATATGTGATTTTTTTTGATCCAGGATGCCATTTGCTTAATATGGGTCTTACCAAACCAAACTTATGCACTTGATTATAAAATTTTGACCATGAAACTCTGCGCTTATGATATACGTAAACTTCTGGTATAAGTTTTGTAGAAAAGTCTAACTTAGATAACCTTATGGACAAATCAGGATCTTCTCCTGGATGAATTCTACCAAACCCTCCAGTTGCATTAAATGCTGTCTTTGAAATTCCCATATTGAAACTTCTTGGTTGAAATTTATTAACACTATTCTTTTTTCCTCTAATCCCACCTGTAGTAATAAAAGATGTCATTGTAAAATTAATAGCCTTTTGTATATTACTGAAAGACTTATGCGCAGCATCTGGACCACCAAAACAATCTACATAATCGTTATTTAAATGTTCTAAAATGCTAGTTAAATAAAGCTGTGGTAAAATACAATCTGAATCTAATATTATAAAATAATTACCTTTAGCCCTTCTCATTCCATAGTTTCTAGAATCTCCAGGACCTGTATTCTCTTTAATAAAATATGAAATATTCAGTTGGTTAGAAAAATTATCAACAACCACTTCAGAAGTTACAGTGGAACCATCTTCAACTATTACTATTTCAAAATCATGATTACCAGTTAAAGCTTTAAAACTATCAAGCAATTCTTTTGCCTCTACTGGCCTATTATAAATAGGAATAATAAATGAAATATCTCTTGCTGTCATACCTTGCAAAGGTAATTAAACAGTCTTTATTAAAACACTAAAAATTAAGCAATAAAAAACCCCGTTTAAATAATAAACGAGGTTTAATAATTATATTTCAATTAAGATTATCTCTTAATAATTTGTTTAGTTTCAGTTACACCGTTAATAGTAACTCTTATAAAATAAGCTCCAGTTTGTAAAGCAGACATATCTATTTTACTTGAATTAGTATTAGGAGCAAGACGTAAAACTTCTTGTCCTAACATATTGTAAATTGATACATTTTCAATATTATTTTGTGCTCTTAAATTAAGCTCATTTTTTACCGGGTTTGGATAATATTTGAATGCATTAGCTAAATCTAATTCATCGTTAGATAAAACACTCGATGTCCATACCTTAACCGTAAAGTCCGGAGAAGCAGGAGGCACAGCATAATATTCAAAAACTCTTATATAATATGTATTCCCAACTGTTAACCCCGTAAGATTTGATTCTTCTCCTTGATTTTCCACTCCATTATCTACACAATCAATATTAGTTAAACCTACACAACTTCCAGAATAAACCATAAGAATAACATCAAAACTTCCTGCTTCGATAGTAACGTTTGCGTTTGGCGATGTTGCAACAAAGGAAAACCAAACATCTTCTGTATCAATAGCTCCTAAACTGCAAGTGTCTGCAGCCAAACCAGAACCTGTGGCACCTACAATACTTCCGCTAGTTGCTGTAGCTGAAGCAGCATCAGGAATGAGAGTTTCATGCAATACCACAACAGGACTAGTACAATCGTCATTACTTGTACCCGTAGAGAATACTATAGGTCCAGACCAAGCACTTTTACCACCTAAGCCACAATCTGCTCTTACATAGGCTTGGTAGGTATTTCCTGGTGTTAAAGAATTAAAAATATAAGGATTTGTAACTCCAGATGCAGTTGGTGTCCCTGTGAATGACCCACCACTAGTAATATCAACTAATTCCACATCCCATAAAGTTTCTGAACCTCCTGCTGTCCAACTAAAAGTAGCACTTGTTGAAGTCACACCTGAGACAGCTGGTAAAATAGGCTGATTACAAGTTGGAGTCTCTTCAACTAAAACATCATCAATAAACCATGCAGATGCAAAAACCGCTTCATACTCAAAGGCTATATAAACCGTAGCATTTACTGGAAGTGCATAAGTACCTCTTTTTGCCCAAGCTTCAGTACCCACAGCACTGCTGAGAAGTGTCCAATTTGCTGGGTTTGGTGTACTAACACCATCATATGTTGTAGAATAATATACTTTGTTAATTGCTGGGATTGCAGGTTCTTTTACACTTTCATAATATGTAAACACTGGAGCTGTTGCTCCTGACAAGTCAATTACTGGTGATACTAACCACTTATGCTTATCAACTGCTGGAACTGGTTCTCCTATAAAAAAATCATCGTACCAAGCTGATTGACTTCCAAAATTTGATCTCGTTGTAGTAGCTGCCCAAGGAAAAGCATTGACATCATTAACTCCAGCTACATCTTTCCAACCAGTTGGTGGAAATGTAGTACCTTCAAAACCTTCAGATAAATAGGTTTGTGCATAAAACATAGATGACCACATAAAAACGGCCATTAGTAAAGTAATTTTTTTCATAATTAATACGATTTAGTTAAGTTTATTTAATTTGATTAAGGTTTAAATCGTATGCATATTACTATAAAAACATGAGTATTAATCTATTAATCGTTAAACTATGAAAAATTCACGGTAAACTGATATATGTGGGAATTATCTTCGACAAATGCACTCTATATTTTGATATTTAACCAAAAAAAACCTTAATTGTTATCAAGGTCTTTTTCTATATAAAATCAAGTTTCTGTTTATTCATTCATAAAGGCATCCATTACCTCATTACTTACTCCAACATTACTAAAACCACCATCATTATAAAGGTTTTGAAGTGTAACGCGCTTTGTTAAATCACTAAATAGGGTCACCGTATAATTGGCACAATCTAAAGCTGTTGCATTGCCGAGTGGTGACATTTTATCGGCATACGCTATAAAACCATCAAATCCTTTCACACCTTGTCCAGCTGTTGTTGGTGTTGGTGACTGAGAAATAGTATTCACTCTCACTTTTTTGTCTTTTCCAAAGAAATACCCAAAACTACGTGCAATACTCTCTAAATACGCTTTATTGTCAGCCATATCGTTATAGTCTGGAAATACGCGTTGCGCTGCCATATAAGTCAATGCAACAATACTTCCCCATTCGTTCATGGCATCATTTTTATATAATGTTTGCATGACTTTATGAAAGGACATCGCCGATACATCTGTCCCTTTTTGAGTCCAATCGTATTTTTGATCGGTATAAGCTCTCCCTTTTCTTACATTTATAGACATGCCAATAGAATGCAATACATAATCAATTTTACCACCTAGAATTTCCATCGATTTTTCTACTAAATTTTGCAAATCTTCTTCTGATGTAGCATCTGCTGGAATTATTTGTGACCCAGTTTTTTCGGCAAGTTCATTAATTTGCCCCATACGCATTGCAATTGGCGCATTTGAAAGCACAAATTCACCACCTTCTTCATGCACACGTTCAGCTGTTTTCCAAGCAATTGAATTGGCATCTAAGGCTCCAAAGATGATTCCTTTTTTTCCTTTTAATAAATTGTATGACATATTGTAATTAGTTTATATATTAGTTAGTTTGAAGATGCAAAGATACTATTAATTCAATAATTGTTTAGCATGAGCAATGGCAGAAGTTGACATTTCTTTTCCACTTAGCATTTGAGCAATTTCAACAATACGTTCTTCCGAATTTAATTTTATGAGATGAGACACAGTTTCATCATTTACATCTGTTTTATAAACCTTATAATGTGTATCTCCTTTCGCTGCAATTTGTGGTAGATGAGTTATTGTAAATACTTGCATAGACTTACTCATTTGTTGCATGATTGCTGCCATTTTATTAGAAATCTCACCAGAAACACCAGAATCTATTTCATCAAACATAATGGATGGTAATTGCATGTACTTGGATAAGATAGATTTCACAGCTAACATAATTCTTGATAATTCACCTCCTGATGCTGCCTTTTTTAAGGGTTTAAATTCGCCACCTTTATTTGCTGTAAACAAAAATGACAATTTATCTTTACCGTTACTTAAAAAATGGTCTTCAATGGTAACTGAAATACTAAACTTTGCATTTTCTATTCCTAAATTATGAAGTATCTGCTCTAATTGTTCCGTTAACTTTGGAATTGCTTGTTCCCTTTTGTTGTGAATACCATTAGCAATGGCATTTAGCTCTACTTTAAGCGCATCTAATTCGATTTGCTTTTTTGCAATGTTTTCATCTATAGTCTCAGTTGCAAATACTTTTTTTGATAACTTTTGTTGAATTTCTATCAAATCATCAATTGTTGATGAGGCGTGTTTTAACAATAAATGATGAATTTTTCGTAGTCTTTCATTTACCTCTTCTAAACGGTTTGGATTAGCTTCAAGGTGTTCTTGTGCAGTTACTAGTTCTTCAAAAACATCGTTCAACTCTATTAAAACACTATCAACTCTATTATACAACTCTGAATAAACATTGGAAATCCCAGATAACTTTTGAAGACTATTTTTCAATGTAGTCACTTCTTGTAGAATTCCTATTTGCTCGTCATTTAATAATTGACTAGATAAGTTTAACTCATCTTTAATGGCTTCAATATTATTAAGCGTTTCATATTCGGTTTCAAGTACTGTTAATTCATCTGGAATTAAATTAGCTTCTTCCAATTCTTGCAATAAAAAGACAATGTAATCATACTCTTTAACGGCTTCAGCTTTCTGATCTTGTAATACTGTAATTGTCGCACTTAGGTCTTTAAATTGTTTTAATTTTAAAGTGTATTTCTTTAAATCCTCATCATTATTTGCCAAGGCATCAATTATTTGAAATTGGTACTGATCATTAGCAAGCTCTAAGGTTTGATGTTGTGAATGAATATCAATTAAATAAGCTCCTAAAATAGATAATACATTGAGGTTAACTGGTGAATCGTTTACAAATGCTCTGGATTTTCCTGAAGGAAGTATTTCACGTCTTATTATGGTCTCAGATTCATAATCTAAATCTTCATCCTTGAAAAAGGATTTCAAATTATAATTGGCTATATCCAAAGTAGCTTCAATGACACATTTTTTTGAAGTATCCTTTACGTTAGTAATATCGACACGCTTACCTAGTATTAATGACAAACCTCCTAAAAGAATTGATTTTCCAGCTCCTGTTTCTCCAGTAATAATAGTTAAGCCATTTTTAAAGTTAACTTGAAGGCTATCTATTAAAGCATAGTTTTTTATGGATAAGGTCGTAAGCAATCGTAAATTATTTTTTAGAAATTAAAAGAACTAAGCTACAATTTTATTTTGATAGAAAATGGCTTTTAAAAACTAATGTTTCGCCATTTATTGGAATGCGTAGGTGCTATTTTTGATAATGAAGATACTAAGTCCGTAATACTTACACTTGGACCATCACTAAAGATATCTTTAATTTCTTCTGCTTTAGCATCAAAAAATACTCTTAAAAGAAAAGAGTTAGGTCTTCTATTGTTCATAGTTACAAATTCTTTGATTGCTCTAGCAATATTTTCTTTACCTTTTTTTGGATTTTGGCTCATTACATCTAAGCCCTTCATATGATAATTATACAAAACGCTCCTAAACTCTTTATACGTTGGAGACATAATATTATCTATTAAAGAAAATCTTGACTGTAATCCATCTTCGGGTTTCCAACCTTTAAAACTACTTTGCTGTGAAAAATTTAAAATAGTTCTAGCTTGTTCATAATAGGTTTCTCCTCCTTTTAAAGCAAAAGAATCAGCATCCATACCTAAAATTATATAAATGTGATATGCCAATACAGAAACTAAGTTGGATTCAAATTGATTTGGGTTGTATATAAAATTTTGGAATTCCTGATATCTAAAAGAAAAATCCCTATCGTTAAAATTATATATTGGAGAACTATACGATGAGTTAAAAATAGGTCTTGATGATCTTACTTGAATAGTAGCTCTAAAAACATCGTTGTTATAGCTTTCAATTTTTATGACCATACTAGCATTAATACGTTCGTTTGGTGCAAAATTTTTATTTGTCCACTTAGTATTATTGATAAACTCTTTAAGTTGAGTTTCTAAAGTTTTAAAAACCTGAACATTTTCATTACCAGTAAGTTGTGCGTCAACAATAATATCACAAATTAACTCTTGCGATTGGATTGATAATGCATAAAGAAATGCAACTAAATATAAAATTTTACGCATGGAGTTGATTTAAAATTTCTTGCATAATATCCTGAGCAACTTCTGCTTTAGATTTTAAGCCATAGTTAATACTGTTCTCGTTTTTATCAATAATAGTTACTTTATTAGTGGGAACACCAAAACCAGCACCATCATCATTTAACGAATTTAATACAATTAAATCTAAATTCTTCTTTTTTAGCTTCCCAATTGCATTTTCTAATTCGTTATTCGTTTCTAATGCAAAACCTACGAGAACTTGATTTTTTTTAATTTGTCCTAAAGATGCTAATATGTCTTTAGTTCTTTCTAACTCTAAAGTTAACGTAGAATCTTTCTTTTTTATTTTTTGAGTCGCTGTAATTTTTGGTTTATAATCTGCAACAGCTGCTGAAAGTATAGCTATATCAGCATTTTGAAAATACTTGTGAGCTTCATCATACATTTCACTAGCACTCACAACTGGTACAATTGTAATTAGTGAACTATCAGCTCTTTGGTGTGTTGGTCCAGAAACTAATGTTACTTTCGCTCCTAAATTGGCGGCAGCTCTAGCTATTTCAAAACCCATTTTACCGCTAGAATGATTTCCAATAAAACGGACTGGATCAATAGCTTCGTAGGTTGGTCCTGCTGTAATTAATACAGCCTTTTCATGCAATGGCAGGCTTTTTACAATATCGTTTTCAATAAAAGAGATAATATCTTCTGGTTCTGCCATACGTCCTTCTCCAACCAAACCACTAGCTAATTCACCGCTTGTGGCAGGTATTAATATATTACCAAAACTTTCAAGCTTTTTAATGGAGTTACTTGTAGTATCGTGTTTATACATATCCAAATCCATAGCTGGTGCAAAATAAACTGGACATTTTGCCGACAAATAGGTTGTGAGTAACATATTATCACTAGTACCTGTTGCCATTTTAGACATGGTATTTGCAGTTGCAGGAGCTATTAAAAATAAATCAGCCCAAATCCCTAATTCAACATGATTATTCCAAACTGCATTCTCATCATCTTCGTTAACAAATGATGATATAACAGGGTTCTTTGATAGAGTGGATAATGTTAAAGGTGTAACAAAGTCTTTAGAAGCAGGTGTCATAATAACTTTAACATTAGCACCTGCCTTAACAAATAACCTTACTAATGATGCTGTTTTATAAGCGGCTATACCAGCAGTTATGCCTAATAGTATATTCTTGCCTCTTAATATAGACATCATCAATTATTATTCTTGAGTATCTTCTTCTTCCTCAGTGTTTCTGTAGTAAATCTTATCATTTAGCCATTCTTGAACAGCTAAAGCATGAGGTTTAGGTAATTTTTCGTAAAATTTAGAAACCTCTATTTGTTCTTTGTTTTCAAAGATTTCTTCAAGACTGTCGTTAAACGTTGCAAATTCTTCTAACTTATCAATAAGTTCTTTTCTTATCTCAGTGTTAATTTGTTCTGCTCGTCTTGAAATAACTGAAATTGCTTCATAAATATTTTCAGTTGGTGCATCAATGTCATTTCTATTATACGTTTCTGTATTTATAGGAGCATTTACTTTCTTTAAATCCATCTTTATATATAATTAACTTTTTGTATTAAATGATTTTTGCAACTCAATAAGGTCTTTATTCATTTTATTGATTTCTTCAATATAAGAAGATTCTTTAAATCTACTTTCAAATGAATTATAAAGAGCAATTGCTTTTATTACCCGTTCTTCTTTTTTCCACTCAACACTATTCATAGCCAGCTGATAGGCTGAATCTAATCTATAGAACATAGCATCTTCCTTAAACGAAGTGCCTGGAAAATCAATAATAAAATTATCAAATGCCTTTATCGCTGCTTCATAGTCTCTATTATGAGGGGCAATTGTATGGTATTGCTTTGCAATTTCATAAGCTTTCTTCTCTAACTTAAAATCTAACTCCTTAACCATAGTATTAGCCTCTGGCAAGTATGAAGACTCTGGAAAACTATTAATAAACCCTTGCAGCTTTTCAATAGCCAAAATAGTTTCTTTTTGCTCTTTACTATAAACAGGAGGAATATGATAATAACTCTTAGCTCCTAAAAAAGCAATCTCTTCAACCTTTTCGCTATTAGGATAAGCACTAACAAAACGTTCCATTTGATAGTTAGCGTTATAATACTCACGCATTTCATAGAACGTTTTAGAATACATATACATTAGTTTTTCGGCTTGTGGTTTTCCTCTATACTTAGGTGCAATTTGTGTAAAAAGACGATTTGCTTTACTAAATTTACCAGCATCAAATAACTGTGAACCTAATTTAAATTTAACTGCAATATCTTCGTTTTTTAATGCCTTTTGATATTCATTACAGGAACTAAATGTAATTACTATAACTAATATGTAAATAAGTTTTTTCATAATTTTAAACAGGATGCAAAAGTAAGCATTAATAACGTATTTTAAAAACTAATATATTAAGCTAAAATAAAACGACATTTGTACTTAAAATTAAGGTTTAAGTAATATTTAACTTTTACCGAAAATTAAATGGTTTCTAAATAGGTACTTATTTTCGATTTTAACCCTTGTGTAGCTGTAACTAATGGCAACCTTACACTATCACCACATAACCCTAGTATTTCTAAAACAGCTTTAATTCCTGCTGGGTTATTCTCTTCAAAAATTAAACTTGTAATTTCTATAAATTTATAGTGTAATGCATAAGCTTCTTTTGTCTTTCCTTCCAATCCTAATTGAATCATTTTAGAAAACTCTTTTGGGAATGCTTGCCCTAAAACAGAAATAACGCCAGAACCGCCTGCTAAAACTACACCTAGTGCTAAGTCGTCATCACCTGAAATCACAAGAAAATCGTCTGGTTTATCCTTTAATAGTTCTAAATACTGTTGCGTATTATTCCCTGCTTCTTTTACCGCAACTATGTTATCAAAATTATTTGCCAAACGCATGGTAGTTTCTGATAACATATTTTTTGAAGTCCTTCCAGGAACATTATATAAAATAATTGGTGTTGGACAAGCAATTGATATTGCTTTAAAGTGCTGGTATACACCCTCCTGTGTTGGCTTACTGTAGTACGGCGATACGGATAGGATTGCGGTAATCTGACTAAAATCTGTAGCCTTAATTTCTTCAATAACCTGAGTTGTATTGTTTCCTCCTATACCTAAAACTAAAGGTACTCTCCCATTATTTGCCTTTTCTATTGTTGTTACAATCTCCTTCTTCTCCTGTGTAGTAATGGTTACACTCTCTCCCGTTGTGCCACAAATTACCAAATAATTTATTCCATTCTCAATATTGTAATTTACAATATTTATGAGTGCCTCATGGTCTACACTAAGGTCTTTTTTAAAAGGTGTAACGAGAGCAACTCCTGTTCCTACTAATTCATTCATACTATATTTTATTAAGTACTTTTAAATATTTTATTAATTCGTTTTCAAATACATGAGTTTGGTTTGGCTTTACATCAATTATAAAGTCATTAAGACGTTGATCCTTGCCTGAAATACCAATTTTAAAATTAGCTTTAGACGAAGCAGTTACTAGGTTTAGTTCTAAATTATCTTCTTTATAATAGCTTATTAAAGCATCAAATTCTAAGCCTACAAACTCTTGTAATTCTACACCGTTAATTTTACCTTTCCAACCAAAATTCTTCGGATTAAAATAAGCATCCCAATTATTTGGGGTAAGTTTTTCATCAGTAATAAATGTTATGAATTTTACCTTGTTCTCAAGAATTCCAATATTTTTAAATAGCTTTCTAAATACATCATAATTATTAAACTCATCAAAGTTAATAATAACCCCAACCGATTCAATTTTACACATATCAACGTTGGGCTTTCTAGAATTTAATATATTGTTAATATATTTTTGATTAGATTTTACCTTGAATCGTTTTAAAAACATTTATCTTTAAACTTTGCACAAATGTAATAAACAACCAAGTTAATTGTTAATGAAATATAGACTTATTAGTATGAATTTTAAATATTTTATTCTTTACTCAACGCTATTCTTATTTACTGCATGCAAACAAAATATTTCTATTACTAAAATTGAAGGTAAAAGACTTGAAATTAATGATTCTATTTCTGGAGTTAAAGAGATTGAAGATTTTATAAAACCATTCAGAGAACATATTACTAATGATTTAGATAGTGTTTTAGCATATTCAGTCGGTAATTATTCAAAAAATGGTGGCAGTTTAAATACAGCTATAGGTAATTTAATGGCTGATGCTATGCTAGAATTATCTACTCCTATTTATAAAAAGCAAACTGGAAATAATATTGACATGGCGATATCAAATTATGGCGGAATTAGAGCCATTTTATCTAAAGGTAATGTTACAGCAAGAACTGCCTATGAGTTGATGCCGTTTGAAAATGAAATTGTTGTTGTTGAATTAAAAGGTAAATATGTTAAAGAGCTCGTAACATATTTACAACATTCTAAGCAAGCTCACCCCATTTCTGGTTTGCAGATTAAGTTAGATAAATATTACAATCTTCTTGAAGCTACAATTAAGGGCAAACCAATAGACGATAATAAGACATATCATATTGCTACTCATGATTATTTATACAATGGTGGTGGAAAAATGACCTTTTTTGAAAAAAGTGAAAACCATCATTTTTTAGATTATAAAGTTAGAAACCTGCTCATAGATTATTTTAAGAAACATGACACCTTAAATCCTGTAATTGATAATAGATTTATCCAAGCTAAGTAACTATATAGTACGTGAAACGAAGATATTTTATACAACAAACAGCAGCATCTACAGCTTTAATTACTTTAGGTGGTTTAGGATTGCAATCATTTTCTGCTTCAACTGTAAAAAAAATAACAATTTTACACACCAATGATGTCCATAGCCATATTGATCCTTTTGGACCTGATGATGGAAGAAACGCCAATAAAGGTGGTGTAGCAAGAAGAGCTACTTTAATTAAATCTATTGGAAAAGAGAATCCTAATATATTATTACTAGATGCTGGCGATATTTTTCAAGGCACTCCATATTTTAATTATTATGGAGGTGAATTAGAATTTAAGCTTATGAGTATGCTTAAATACGACTTAGCAACGATTGGGAACCATGATTTTGATAACGGTATCGACGGTTTATTTGCTCAACTACCACATGCTAAATTCGATTTTGTTTCAGCCAATTATGATTTTTCAAATACGGTTATGAATACACATGTAAAGCCCTATAAAATATTTGTTAAAGATGGAATTAAAATAGGTGTGTTTGGAATTGGCATTGATTTGGATGGTCTTGTTATAAAAAAGCTGTATAAAGAAACCAAATATCTTGATCCTATTGAAATTGCTCAAGATATGAGTCGCATACTAAAAAAAGAGCACCATTGTGACCTAGTTATTTGTTTATCACATATAGGTTATCATTACAAAAATGAACTCCAAAAAGTATCTGATATAAAATTAGCTAAAACCACTAAAGACATAGACCTCATCATTGGAGGACATACACATACATTTTTACGAAAACCAACTATAGAAAAAAACGTGGCTGGAGAAAATGTTTTAATAAATCAAGTTGGGTGTTATGGATTATACTTGGGGAAAATAGATTTTTATTTTGATAGTGATAAAAACAAAGCTTCAAAAGGGACTTCCATAATCGTTTAAGTAATTTTTTTAGTTTATTACGTCTAAAGGACTAATTTAAAATATTAGTGATGAAAAAATATATTCCTTTAGTTTTACGAGCTATTGTAGCTGTAATATTAATTCAAACATTAAGATTCAAATTCTCTGCACATCCAGATAGTGTTTACATTTTTGAAAATGTAAGCTTAGAACCTATTGGAAGAATTGTAACTGGCATCTTAGAACTTATCGCTGGTATTTTGTTATTTATTTCAAAAACTATTTGGGTTGGTACAACATTAACACTTGGACTAATTGGTAGTGCAATACTTATGCATTTAACACAATTGGGTATTGAAGTAAGAAATGATGGAGGAGTTTTATTTATTACTGCTGTTGTAACTTTTGTATTAGCAGGAATAATTTTGTATTTGTATAGAAAAGATATTCCTTATTTGGAAAAAAGTTAAGCTTCTAATCTTTCTAAGGGCTTAAACTTCTTTTCTTCTGAATAACTCATACTTGATTGAAGGTAAAAAAAGAAAAAAGCAAAAACAAGTAAAATAGAATACAGTACACTTAATATATTATTGTCAGTGGAAATATAATAATACGCAACTTGTATCACTTCAGAAAATACTATACATATAGCACCAACTAATAAATTCATTGCTTTCTTTGTATGTCTATTCATATAATTTATAACCGCTACAGAAAGTAAAAGCATAATAGTTATATTATAAAGTATTTCTACGATATTTTCGAATATCACTTCAAAATAACCACTACTAAAAGATGTATCAGACACAAGAATCACACTATAAACATCTAGAACAATCAAAATAACTATAGGTGCAGTAAAACGTTTAAATACCTTCTTAAAATTCATCAATTTCAATATTTCTAAAATTAGAAATATGTACGCCGAGATGTAGAGTATATTCCCTAGATAATATCTAATATTTTGCATTAATACAGACTCAGATAATGATATAAAAGGTTCTATAATTTCAGGAATAGAGTAAAGCAACAGAAAGTAAAAAAAATAACTTTTTTTATCTCTTGTCTCTAGAAAATACAACACCGTTACTAAAGGAAGTATTAACGCCCTTGTAATAGTAGCCAATTGATTCAAATTAAATATTTGAAAAACGATAAAGCTAATTGTAAGTACGATTATTAATCCTAGTAATATTCTTGACACTTTCATATAGATTGGGGTCTATTTGTGAGACAAATATAACAATATTTTACAATTAAACGATAAAAATTTACACTTTATCGATTAAATCATCTATTTATATTGATTCTAAATAATATTGTACAAGAAGTCTTTTTCTGAAATTAGGGGAATGTTTAGTTGCTCCGCCTTAATTTTCTTACTTGGTCCCATGTTTTCACCTGCAATTATATAACTGGTTTTTGTAGATATTGAACTAGATACTTTCCCACCATTGTTTTCAATAAGTTTTTTAAGCTCATTTCTCGAAAGGCTTTCAAACACACCTGAAACAACAAAAGTTTGTCCTTTAAGCTTATCTGTTTGGTTAGCAAGAACATCTTTAGAAATTTCCAACTGTACACCAAACTGGTTTAAACGTTTAATAATTTTAATATTAATATCAGAAGTAAAAAAATCAAGAACACTCTTTGCTATCCGTTCACCTATTTCATCAACATTTATCAAATCGTTAATAGAAGCATTAGCAAGATTATCAATACTTTTATAGTGTTTGGCTAATTTTTTTGCAACTGTTTCCCCTACATACCTAATCCCTATTGCATATAAAACGCGCTCGAAAGGTATTAGCTTTGATGCGTCAATTCCTTTAATAAGATTTTCCGCAGACTTTTCAGCCATTCTCTCAAGTGGTAACACTTCCTCTATAGTTAATTTATACAAATCAGAATAATTACTAATCAATCCTGAGTTTACTAATAATGCAACCGTTTCACCACCTAAGCCTTCAATATCCATCGCTTTTCTAGATATAAAGTGCTGAATTCTACCAATAATCTGTGTAGGACAACCATACTCATTAGGGCAATAATGTTTGGCGTCTCCTTCTTGGCGTATCAACTCAATTTCACAGTCCGGACAATGTGTTATGTACTGTGTTGGTTGTGAAATGGCTGGACGCTTTCTAATATCTACGGAGATAATTTTAGGGATTATTTCTCCTCCTTTTTCAACAAATACAGTATCACTAACTCTAATATCTAATTTTTCAATTTGATCGGCATTGTGTAAGGATGCACGTTTTACAATGGTTCCTGCCAATTCAACTGGTTCTAAATTTGCTACTGGAGTAATAGCTCCTGTTCGACCTACTTGATACGAAATACTATTTAAAACAGTAGAAACCCGTTCGGCCTTAAACTTATAGGCTATTGCCCAACGTGGAGATTTTGCAGTATATCCCAACTCTTCTTGTTGGTATAAGTTATTGACCTTTATTACAACACCATCGGTTTCATAGGGTAAATCATGACGATACACATCCCAATAATTAATGAACTCAAAAACGGCATCAATAGAGCTTACTAGTTTTGCAGCAATTGGAACTTTAAATCCCCAACTACGTGCCTTTTCAAGACTTTCAAATTGGGTGGTTATCTCTAGGTTTCTTCCTACTATATTATATAATAAACAATCTAAAGGTCGTTTTGCTACTTCAGCACTATCTTGAAGTTTTAAACTGCCTGAAGCTGTGTTTCGCGGATTCCTATAAGGCTCCTCACCTATTTCAATGCGCTCTTCATTCATTTTTTTAAATCCTTCAAAAGGCAACACAATTTCTCCTCTAATATCAAATTTTGGCGGATAGTCTCCTTTTAACTTTAAAGGCACAGACTTTATAGTTTTAACATTGGCTGTAACATTATCGCCTTGATTACCATCACCACGTGTCACCGCTTTTATTAAACTTCCATCTTCATAAGTTAAACTAATAGAAGCCCCATCATACTTAAGCTCACATGTATATTGTATATCGCCATCAACCAGCTTTTTAATACGTGTTTCCCAATCTAACAAGTCCTCTTTAGAGTATGAGTTGTCTAAAGAATACATGCGATGTTCGTGAACAACGGTTTCAAAATTTTTAGTAATTTCTCCTCCAACACGAAGTGTAGGCGAATTAGCATCATAAAATTCTGGGTACTTGTTTTCCAACTCTTGCAGTTGCTTAAGCTTCATGTCAAACTCATAATCGCTTATAGTTGCATTATCTAACACATAGTATTTATAGTTGTGTTGACGTAATTCGTCGCGAAGTGAATTTATTTGCTGTTGAATATCCATTAAACTATTTTCGAAAAAAGTTATCTTTTTAATCTATATTTAAAGCATCTAATATACTAAAATGCATCTCAAGAAAACACTAGCGATATTGGTTTTTATTAGCTTTTTATTAAACTGTAAAAACCAACCTGAAGAAAGCCTTAATAAGCAAATTATCCCACTACCAGCAACTCAAATTATTACTGATGGTGTTTTTATATTAAATAATGACACCGGAATACAATTTGAAGAGGATTTTAAAGTTGCTGCTCATTTTTTAAAATCATTTTATTAATTAAACTATGATACTCGAAATTTGTGCAAACTCATTAAAATCGGTAATAAATGCTCAAGAAGCAGGAGCACATCGCATTGAATTATGTACAGAATTATCAGTTGGTGGACTCACACCTTCTTATGGTTTATTAAAACAAGTTATAAATACAATATTCATTCCAGTATATGTTTTAATTAGACCAAGAAATGGCAACTTTATCTATTCTAATTCTGAGATTAATATTATGAAACACAACATTCAATTGTGCAAAGATTTAGGTTGTGCTGGTGTTGTATCTGGTGTACTAAACAAAGACAATGCTATAAATATTGAACTCACCAAAGAACTTATAGAACTCGCAAATCCTTTACCCTTTGTATTTCATCGCGCTTTCGATTGGACACCAAATGCAATTCACGCTTTAGAACAATTAGTTGATTTAGGGGTTGAACGCATTTTAACCTCTGGACAAGAAACCTCAGCAGTTAAAGGGATAATATTGCTTGAAAAATTAAAAAAGACAGCAAAAGGAAGAATCACCATTCTGCCAGGAGGAGGTATCAATGCAGACAATGTTTCAATTTTTAAAAATGCAGGATTTGAAGAAATCCATGCTTCTGCTTCTAACATAAAACAAGTCGATGATGTTCCTAAAATTGGAATACATAGTCACAAATTCTTTCATGAAACTATTGAAACGTATTCAGATATTGACAACATAAAATCTATTCTAAATATTATAAATAAATAAATATGTCTTCATCTTTGGATTAGTGCTTTTATGCTTTAGTTGTCAGACAAAACAAGACGTTCTCATTAAAATTCTCTATACAAGATGTTGAGTATTTAAAAACACAAAAGACACAAGGTGGCTACATGCAAAAGTTCGAGGAGACATACATTCAAATTTATTGAAAAACATCCTCATAGAAGACCTTTTTGTTAATGACAATGAACAGAAATTGCAAATGAATTTGTTAATTAAGTCCTATCTGCTTTCAACCATTTTGGAACTACAGCTGGTTGATAAGTCTCCATTCTCTGTATAAGTGAATCAACAGTATTATCAATAATGAGTAAATCTAAGTTCTCTATTTTTAGAAACCCTTTGGAAACCATTGTTTCAAGCATACTAATAAGATCGTCATAAAATCCATTTATGTTTAATAACCCAATAGGTTTTTGATGCAATCCCAATTGTGCCCATGTTATAATCTCGAACAATTCTTCAAAAGTTCCATAACCTCCAGGAAGCGCGATAAATCCATCTGAGAGTTCATGGATTTTCAACTTACGTCCATGCATATTTTTTGTGGTAATTAACTCCTGTAATCCTAAATGCACTACCTCTTTTAATTTAAGAAAATCTGGTATCACTCCTATCACTTTTCCATGATTATTAAGTGATGCCTGTGCGATTTTACCCATAATACCTATTTTGGCAGCACCATAAACTAAAGTTATTTCTTCTTTTGCTAAAGCCTTTCCTAATAATTCTGCTTGCAAAATAATAGTTGAATCGTTTCCTTCACTGCTTCCGCAAAATACAGCTATTGCTTTTAATTTATTCATGATATTGTTCCTTTAATCATTCTGTCCTTTTCAAAAATGTCTTGCCTTAATTTGATGTCTTTAAAATTTTCTTGTTCCATTAATACTTTTGTGTCATTTCCAAGATACTCATTAATTTCAAAATATAATCGTCCTTTTTTATTTAAAAGCGATTTGGAAAGTGTTACTATTTTACTGTAAAAAATTAAGGCATTATTATCTTTTACAAATAATGCTATATGTGGTTCGTATTTTAAAACGTTGTCTGCCATTTTATCTTTTTCTAATTCACGCACATAAGGTGGATTGGAGACTATTATGTCATATTTTTGAGATTCTTCACTTTGTTCAGAATGACAAAATGATAATATATCTACCGCAATAAACACTACTTCCACATTATTTAGTGCTGCATTTTGCTTAGCGATTTTAAGAGCTTCTTTACTTACATCAAGAGCATATACTTTTGCATTTGGTAGTTCTTTTGCTAAGGCAATAGCAATACAGCCACTTCCTGTACCTATATCTAGAATCGAAATACTTCCTTTGGATTGGTTTTCTTTAATAATCCAATCTACTAGCTCTTCGGTTTCAGGTCGTGGAATTAAAACAGATGCATTAACTTTAAACTTAATCCCATAAAACTCAGCTTCTCCTATTATATATTGAATCGGTTCATAATTCTGAAGACGTTCTATAGCTTTTTGAAATTTTTGATATGTATCTCCTTTAATATGTTCATTAATTTTTAATGTCACATCAAAACGCTTCAATCCTAAAATAGAATCAGTAAGTAAATAAAAAAACGCATTGATTTCATTTTCAGGATAATATCCTAACAACTCATTATTAAAATATGTTCTGAGTGATTTTAAATTCATACCAAATCCTTTATCATCCAAACACCACAAGAAAAATGTCCTGTATTACCTAAGGGCTTATCTAAATGATGAAACCCTGCCTTTTCATAAATTTGTATAGCAACTTTAAGTTGAGATGCAGATTCTAAATAGCATCTTTTATAACCCTTTTGTTTGGCAGCATATAAACATTTTTTTAAAAGCAAATTACCATAACCTTTACTCCTTGCTGATGGTAATAAATACATTTTTTGGAGTTCGCAAACATCATCATCAAAATCCTTTAATTGCTTAATTCCGCCACCACCAATAATTTCGCCTTCATTTTCAATTACATAATATATTTCATTATCTAATTGGTAAGATTCGTACATTTTTATTATTTCTTCATCTCCATATACAGTTCCGAACATTGGTAAATCAAACTCAAGTATAGTCGCTTTTATAATCTGTCCGATAGCAACATTATCAAGTTGTAGAATTTCTCTAATAATCATATTACAATTACCAATTTTTTAATCTTATTTTTGTGCTGTGAAGATACACGAAAAATATATAAAACGCTGTATAGAAATTGCTCAAAATGGATTAGGAACTACGGCTCCAAATCCTATGGTTGGTTGTGTAATTACTCATAAAAATAGAATCATTTCAGAAGGGTTTACAAGTACTTATGGCGGCAATCATGCCGAAGCAAACGCAATTAACGCCATTAAAGATAAATCTTTATTAGAAGAAACAACGCTTTATGTCACACTTGAACCTTGTTCGCACTTTGGAAAAACGCCGCCTTGTAGCAATTTAATCATCAAGCATAAAATTCCTAATATTGTAATTGGTTGTAGAGATGACAACCCGAAAGTTGCTGGCAAAGGTATAACAAAACTTAAAGCTGCAGGTTGTAATGTTATTGTTGGAGTTTTAGAAAACGACTGTAAACAACATCATAAGCGTTTCTTTACTTTTCATAACAAAAGGCGTCCTTTTATAATTTTAAAATGGGCTGAAACTACTGATGGTTTCATTGCGCCTATTCGTCATTACGATTCCAATAATTTGGAAGAAGTAATCTCTCAGTCGACTAAAAGATTGCCACAGCAAACAAGTTTGCTTCGCAATGACGCTCGTCCTATATGGGTTACTAACGCGTTTTCAAGACAATTGGTTCATAAATGGCGTGCTGAAGAGCAAGCCATTTTAGTTGGTACCAATACAGTTATTCAAGATAACCCAAGTTTAACCACAAGACATTGGAAAGGAAATAACCCCATTAGAGTCATTATTGATAAAACTCATAAATTATCTAAAGACAATCATATTTTTGATACTTCATCTGAAATTATTGTAATTTCTGAAAATAATATAAATTTCAATAAACCTATAGCACAACAAATTTGCAATGTGCTTTATAAAAAGAACATTAATTCTGTAATCATTGAAGGTGGTGCACAAACATTACAAACGTTTATTGATGAGAATCTTTGGGATGAAGCACGCGTTTTTATTGGCAAAACTATATTTAGAGAAGGCACTTTAGCTCCAAAATTATCAGGACAACTAGCTTCCGAAGAAAAAATAGTAGATGATATTTTAAGAATATATACTAATAATGAATAAAATTAATATTAACTTAAAAAGATTCCTGCCTTCTTAGCAAATAATATGATCAAAACATTAATCTTTGATTTTGGAGATGTCTTTATAAATCTAGATAAACCAGCGATTGAAAGAGAGTTACTCAAATTAGGTGTTTCAAAGATTACTGACGAAATGCATCATTACGCTAGTCAATATGAAAAAGGATTAATCTCTACTGAAAACTTAATGAATTTCTTCTGTAATCAATTTCCAAACATTACTGAGTCTGATTTTGAATATGCTTGGAATGCTGTTATTCTAGACTTCCCAGAACATCGACTAGAATTCATTGAAACTCTTTCAAAAGAGGAAAAATACAATCTTATTTTATTAAGTAACACCAACGCTCTTCATATCGAAAAAGTTATTGAAACTATGGGGCTAAGTCGTTATAATCGTTTTAAAAACAGTTTTAATCAATTTTATTTATCCCATGAAATTCATTTGAGCAAACCAAACACTAACATTTATGAGTTTGTTTTAAAAAAAAATAACTTGATTGCAAACGAATGCCTTTTTATTGATGATACCTATAAAAATACTGAAACAGCAGCACGATTAGGGATTCACACTTGGAATAATAATTCAAAGAATGAAGATATTGTCAATTTGTTTACCATAAACAAACATTTATTTTGATATTTGAATAGATGAACTATTTTTTACAACATTTATATTAGTGGAAATAAAGGATACCTATAAAACAATTACCAAACCTTCTGATGAAGTCTTATTTAAAGATAAAAACAGTAAGTTTTTTGGCTATGCATTCCCTGTAACAAATGAAAACGATATCAAAAACCATATTGAATCCTTAAAAAAGCAACATCACTCGGCGAGACACTGGTGTTATGCCTATCAATTAGGAACTGAAAAGATTGTATATCGCACAAATGATGATGGAGAACCTAGCAATAGTGCTGGACAGCCCATTTATGGACAAATACAATCTTTTAATGTAACTAACATATTAATAGTAATCGTGCGTTATTTTGGCGGTGTAAAACTTGGTGTTGGCGGTTTAATTCAAGCTTACAAAACTGCTGCGATGATAGCATTAGAAAAATCTAAGATTATAGAAAAAACAATTAATAATGATTACCTCATCACTTTTGATTATAAAAACATGAATAAAGTGATGCGCATCATTAAAGAAAAGCAAATTAAAATTGTAAGTCAGAAGCTTGATTTGGATTGTCAAATCCAAATTTCGGTTAGAAAAAAAGATGCACAACCCGTTTTTGATGTTTTTAACCAGTTATATGAAGTAAAAATCAAGGATTTCAACGATTAATTTTGCAGTTTATCTAATATATATTTTGGGCATCTCGTTGGCCTATTTGTTTTCATATTAATGAAAGCTAAAATTGTATTTCCTAAAGCCAAAATTTCTCTGTTTTCATTTAAAATTTCATAATTAAATTCAATCGTTACTTTAGGTGTTTTTTCAAGTGTAGTTTTTACATAAATTATGTCATCGTAACAAGCTGATTTTTTGAAATTTAATGATAGTGATATAACGGGAAGCATGATGCCTTCTAACTCCATCTCCTTATAAGACAATCCAAACTCCCTAAGCCATTCGGTACGTCCAATCTCTAAAAAATTAGAATAATTACCATGGTAAACAACTCCCATTTGATCAGTTTCACCATATCTTATTCGAATCTTAACCTCGTTACATTTCATTTTATTTTTTTAACTGTTTAAAAATATTTTTTGTACTTTCATCTCGAATTAAACATGCGAAAAAAAAACTAAAAATTCAATAGCTTTCGATTTTTTTTTTTAGAATTTTGTTCACATATTTGTCATGTAGAAAAAATCATAAAGAAAACCCAATTTCTTTTAGTTTCTACAAACTAACTAACTTTAATTTTGATATAAAACATGAGTGTAACTGCGCAATCGGTATGGAATAACTGTCTGGAATTTATTAAGGATAATATTCAACCGCAAGCCTATAAAACTTGGTTCGAGCCAATTATAGCAGTTAAGCTAACAGATAACGCATTAAGTATTCAAGTTCCTAGTAAATTTTTCTATGAATGGTTAGAAGAACATTACGTTAAAATTCTAAAAGTATCCTTAATTAAGGAGCTTGGTGAATCTGCTAAGCTTGTTTATATTATTAAAATGGAAAATACTTATGGCAATAAGCAACCTTTTACTGAAAAAATACCAAGCTCAAATAGAAGTGCTGTAAAGTCGCAAGATGTTGAAATCTCTTTAAAAAACAAAAGTCCTGAGCTTAAAAATCCTTTTGTAATCCCTGGAATTAGAAATGTTAAGATTGAATCTCAACTTAATCCTAATTACAGTTTTGAAAACTTCTTAGAAGGCGATTCTAATAGATTGGCAAGAAATGCTGGATTAGCAGTTGCTAATAAGCCTGGTGGCACATCGTTTAACCCTTTATTAATTTTTGGTGGTGTTGGTCTTGGTAAAACGCATTTAGCACATGCCATAGGTGTTGATATTAAAGATAAATATCCTGAAAAAACAGTTTTATATATTTCAGCTGAAAAATTCACCCAACAATATATAGATTCAGTTAAAAAAAATAATAGAAACGATTTTATTCATTTCTATCAAATCATTGATGTTTTAATAATTGATGATGTGCAATTCTTATCTGGAAAGTCTGGTACTCAAGATGTGTTCTTCCATATTTTCAATCATTTACACCAAAATGGTAAACAGGTTATTTTAACAAGTGATAAAGCTCCAGTTGATATGCAAGATATTGAACAGCGTTTATTATCGCGTTTTAAATGGGGTCTTTCTGCCGAATTACAACATCCAGATTTTGAAACTAGAGTTTCTATACTTAAAAATAAACTATATCGTGACGGTGTTGAAATGCCAGACGATATTATTGATTATGTTGCCAAACATATTAAAACCAATGTGCGTGAATTAGAAGGTGCAATCATCTCTTTAATTGCTCAATCTTCATTTAATAAAAAGGAAATTACTATTAGTTTGGCTAAAGAAATTGTAGAGAAGTTTGTAAAAAACACCAAACGAGAAGTTTCTATAGATTATATTCAAAAAGTAGTTTCAGATTATTTCCAAATGGACGTTGGTACTCTACAATCTAAAACTAGAAAGCGACACATAGTTCAAGCAAGACAATTAGCGATGTTTTTTGCAAAAAAATTCACAAAAGCTTCTCTAGCAAGTATTGGATCTCAAATTGGCAAACGGGATCATGCAACAGTTCTTCATGCATGTAAAACCGTAGATAATTTATCATCTACCGACAAGCAATTTAGAAAGTACGTAGAAGATCTCTCAAAAAAGCTTTCGCTTTAATATTTTAAATAGTGGTTAAGATTTTAATGATTTGCTTGGGTAACATTTGCCGTTCTCCATTAGCTGAAGGTATTTTAAAATCTAAACTACCTAAAGAACAATATATAGTAGATTCAGCTGGAACTAGTAATTAACATATTGGACAGCTTCCCGATAGTAGATCTATAGAAATAGCAAAGAAATATAACATCGACATTACAGATCAAAGAGGGCGGCTATTCATGGTCACAGATTTTGATGTATTTAACTATACATTTATCACGGATTGATCTAATTATCAAAATATTATAATCGAATTAGAGAATAACTCAGTAATTAATGTTCCAGACCCATACTATGGAACAAATTCAGGCTTTGAAAATGTATTTCATCTATTAAATCAAGCATGTAATAGAAAAGCTAATAGATTGATAACATAATTTTTACCTAAATAAATAAAAAAATGTATTTTAAAACTTTGTACTATATCTATCTATCAATGAAAAAAAATTATTTGATCTTAGTTTTTGTGTTTTGCTCAACTTATTTAAGAGCTCAAACTATAACACTTGAAGCATTTGGTCCTACTTTTAACAATCCTGTAAGTATTAAAAATGCGGGTGATAATAGATTATTTATTGTTGACCAACAGGGGTTTATAAGAATTTTAAATCCTGATGGTACAACACCAACTACTCCTTTTTTAGATATCGACGCTTTAGTTTATGATGATATAGCAAATTTTTGGGAAAGAGGGTTATTAGGTTTGGTATTTCATCCAAACTATGCAAGTAATGGGTACTTTTATGTGAATTATATAGATCAAAATGGTGATTCTATCGTCTCAAGATTTACCGTAAGTAATAGTGATTCAAATGTAGCAGACCCAAATAGCGAATTACTTATTTTAAAATTAGTACAACCCTATGATGCCCATAATGGCGGAGATATGGCCTTTGATTCTAATGGTTATTTATATCTTGCATTTGGAGATGGAGGCACTACCCTTGGAGATCCTGATAATCGTTCCCAAAATTTAAATTTAATGTGGGGTAAAATATTACGTATTGATGTTGATAATCCTGCTAATGGCAAAAATTATGGGATTCCAGCTTCAAATCCTTTTGCAAATGATGGTGATCCAAATACATTAGCCGAAATATGGGCCTATGGGTTAAGAAATCCTGCTAAATTTTCATTTGATAGCCTTACTGGAGATATTTGGATTGCTGATACTGGGCAAGATGAAAATGAAGAAATCGATTTAGATATTGGTAATACCGGAGGGCATAATTATGGTTGGAGATGCTATGAAGCCTTTGATGAATTTAATATAGTTGGGTGTCCTGATATAAGCACCATGACGTTTCCAGTGAATGAGTATAATCATTTTGAACCTGACGGTATTTTTAGATGTGCCGTTATTGGAGGATATCGCTATAGAGGCTCTGCACAATCAAATTTATACGGAACTTATTTTTTTGCAGATTGGTGTAGTAATGAAATATTTATGCTGACCGAAAATGCTGGCACTTGGACTAGAACAGCTTATATGCCAACAATCCCTAATCAAAGATGGACTGGTTTTGGAGAAGATGTTAATGGCGAGTTGTATATTATTGGAAATTTTGGCCCAGGTGGAGGAGTTGGCAGCAAAGTTTATAAAATAAAACAGAACACATTGTCAAATAATCCAATAGAATCAGAATTAGGTTTTAGTATATCTCCTAATCCTACTTCAAATACCAAGATAAGGTTAATCCTTTCCGATAATACTTCTTTAAAAGATATTAATGCTTACAATTTAAGTGGTCAAAAAATAAAAATGAATATCACAAATAGAAATTCAAACACCATCAATATTGAATTTAGTGAATTATTATCTTCAGGAATGTATATCATTGAAGTAATTTCTACAAATGGAGAAAAATTTCAAAACAAAATTATTATTCAATAAAAGGAAGCTTTTGAATTAATTTTCTACTTAATTATTTTGTATTTTTAGTTAAAATTTAATTGTTGCTATGTACAAAATACGTCTATTAATTTTTAGTATATACTTATTATGTCCTATAGTAATGAAAAGTCAAACTATTGATCTATTGAGTTTTGGTACTGGTTTCAATAAACCCGTAAATATTAAAAACGCTGGAGATGATAGACTTTTTGTTGTTGAACAAGATGGGGTAATTCAAATACTGAATAGTGATAGCACTATAAACACAACACCCTTTTTAGATATTAATGGGTTAGTTATTGATATTTTTGGAATTGGTGATGAAAGAGGTTTATTGGGTTTAGCGTTTCATCCAAATTACAGTAATAATGGTTTTTTCTATGTAAATTATATAGATACTAATGGAAATACTATTGTCTCAAGATTCTCAGTAAGTAATACAGATGCTAATATTGCTGACCCAAATTCTGAATTAGTTTTATTAAATATTACTCAACCTTTTAGTAATCATAACGGTGGAGACATGGCATTTGGTTTGGATGGATATCTTTACATTTCATCTGGAGATGGTGGTAGTGGTGGAGATCCGGGTAATCGCGCACAAGATTTAAACACATTATTAGGAAAAATACTTAGAATTGATGTTAATAATACAAGTAATGGTAAAAATTATTCTATTCCGTCAGGCAATCCTTTTTTTAATGATGGTGATGCAACTACATTAGATGAAATTTGGGCTTATGGTTTAAGAAACCCTTGGAGATTTTCTTTTGATAGACAAATTGGAGATTTATGGATAGCTGATGTTGGTCAAGGTACATTTGAAGAAATTAATATGGTATCTTCAACCACTTCAGGACTTAATTATGGATGGCGATGTTATGAAGGCAATTCCGTATTTAACAATACTGACTGTCCAGATGCGAGTGTATTAACATTCCCAATTGCCGAATATTCTCATTCCGATAGTGGTAATTTCAAATGCTCTATTACTGGAGGTTATCGTTATCGTGGAACAATATATTCAAATTTTAGTGGTTTATATTTTTTTGCTGATTATTGTAGTAATGAAATTGGCTTTTTAAAAGAAAATGGTAGTAACTGGGATATGTCTTTTTCCACTGTTTTTGATGGAAATGGCTGGACAACTTTTGGAGAAGATATAAATGGAGAGTTATATATTGCTGGCATTAACTCAGGTACAATTTATAAAATAGTTGATGCTGATAATACTGCATCTTTATGGTATGAAGATGCTGATAGTGATACCTTTGGAAACCCTAATGTAAGTCAGACAGCAAACTCACAACCCAATGGCTTTGTTAGTGATAATACAGATTGTGACGATACAAATGCAAATATAAACCCTAATGCAACTGAAATTCCTGATAACGGTATTGACGAAAATTGTGATGGTTTAGATTCACTTACATGGTATGAAGATGCTGATAATGACACCTTTGGAAACCCTAATGTAAATCAGACAGCAAACTCACAACCCAATGGCTTTGTTAGTGATAATACAGATTGTGACGATACAAATGCTAATATAAACCCTAATGCAACTGAAATTCCTGATAACGGTATTGATGAAAATTGTGATGGTATAGATACATTTACATGGTATGAAGATGCAGATGGTGATACCTTTGGAAATCCAAATATAAGTCAGACAGCAAACACACAACCCAATGGCTTTGTTAGTGATAATACAGATTGTGACGATACAAATGCTAATATAAACCCTAATACAACTGAAATTCCTGATAACGGTATTGACGAAAATTGTGACGGGTTAGATTCACTTACATGGTATGAAGATGCTGATAATGATACCTTTGGTAACCCTAATATAAGTCAAACTGCAAACACACAACCCAATGGCTTTGTTAGTGATAATACAGATTGTGATGATACAAATGCAAATATAAACCCTAATGCAACTGAAATTCTTGATAATACTATTGATGAAAACTGTGATGGCATCATTGAAGAAAGTGGAATAGATTATAGCTTTACAATGTATCCTAATCCTGCAAGGAATGCGGTTTCCTTTAGTTTTGATGAAGATGCATTGCCAAAAATGATTGCTTTTTTCGATATCTTAGGTAAACATATAAAAACTGAAGAATCGTTTTCGAATAATCTGTTTAATATTACAGTAAATACCTTCTCTAAAGGATTGTACATTATTTCAGTAGTAAAAGCTAATAATGAAACATCCTATAAAAAATTAATAATCAAATAATGACTAAAGCAAAAGGAAAGCTATATCTAATTCCTACTAGGTTAGGTGATAATGCGCCATTAGAAGTACTCCCAATTTCAATTAAAAAGATCATAGAAACTGTTGATGACTACATTGTTGAAAATGAAAAAACTGCACGAAGATTCATAAAAAAAATTAGTTCAAACAAGTCACAAGAATCCTTAAATATTCACATCATAAATAAATATACTGAAACAAGCGAGTTACCAAGCTACCTAAACCCATGTTTAAATGGAAGGCCAGTAGGCTTATTATCTGAAGCTGGATGCCCTGGAATTGCAGATCCAGGTGCTGAAATTGTAAAAATCGCACACGAAAAAGATATCAGAGTAGTCCCTTTAGTTGGACCATCTTCTATTTTACTAGCACTTATGAGTTCTGGTTTGAATGGTCAAAGATTTACTTTTAATGGATATTTGCCAATAGATAAATCAGAACGTAAATCAGCTTTAAAAAAACTTGAACGTATCTCCTTTGAACACAATCAATCACAACTCTTTATTGAAACACCTTATAGAAACAATAAAATGTTAGAAGAAATTTGTATGTCTTTACATAATAATACTAGAGTATGTATAGCTTGTGATATAACATTACCCACAGAATACATTAAAACGCTAACCGTTAAAGATTGGAAACATACTAATATTAATCTTCATAAAAGACCTTCAATATTTATTATCCAAAAAGATTAATGAAAATTAAAGCAAACTAGCCTTAGCTTTTTTGTTTGGAATAATGAAAGATGTATCATACCCAGAAAACTTTTTCATATATTTTCTAACAGTAGTTCCATACGCATCTGTAAAACCAACTGCGCCATAGCTTCTCAAGTATTTCTTCACGCTTCCAGGACCTGCAAGATGAGCTGCAGCTAAAATACCCGACTCAGTAACTAAAACACCATCAATATATTTACCAACAAAACGCTTAATATCTCTACGCAATACCCATTTGTTTCGAGCAGTATATGCTATAAAAGCACTTTCTTGAAGTTCAGGATTATTCAAAAACTGGTTAGTATTGTATATCCCTATTAACTTTAAAGTGTTTTTTCCAAATTGATACTTTCCTAAATATCCTAAAGTATTCACTGTGAAATAATTTCCCCGTGATTCTTTAAAAGCTAAAGCTTCTTTAAAACCAACAAACGATTTTCCTAAATGTGGAGAGCTTAAATTTATATCTTTAGAAACATCCGCAATAGGTGCATCACTAGTCACATTATAACTAAGATCTAAACCTTGAACAGAATACTTGTTCATGTCCAAAGTATCACTTGAGCTTATTGCTGTAATAAAAGCTGCAAAAAGCAAAACCGGAATAACTGAATATGCTACTAATCCTTTATACATAATTTAAAATTTATGAACCTTTTTTATTTTAAAATCGGTCTCAAATTTCAGCGTGCAAAATTACACATTTTTTTAATATATTCAAAATTAATCGTTTAAGTGTATTATCTAGAAGTAGAACAGATGAAATACAACTCTTTTTTTGCTATTAATCGAGATTGTAGGGAGAGGTACTTTTATTACATTTAATACAGAAAATATAGTTTTTAAAACCTTTGATTCTGTTTTAATCTTAGACAAATTTACGTCAAAACTTAAATAATACTGTCGAATTCGGTCTTGATTTGTAAACAAATTATCAACAGGCTCATTTACTCCGGTTAATAAGCCATCAACCCCATAGCCTACAGCAATGTTGAGCCACTTAGGGATTTTACTATCTTTAAAAAAAGAGTGTAAATTAGTACTTAACCAATAGGTTTGTCCATTATAATCCTTTATAATTTCTTGCAAAAAGTTCTCTCCCAACTTATCTGGGCGTAGTTTTGCGTACTTTGTATTGTGGAAAGAAAATTTTAATTGTAGTCGCTGCTCTTCCCATAATAATTCTTGTCCAATAAATAATCCTGCCCCCAAAGCATTTGCACCAATATCTGACCAAGAAAACCCCCACTCTTTTGAGTATCCATCAAAAATTTCGACAGCTGTCAAAAAAGTAAAGCCCAAAGTTGCACCATAAACAAGTTGATTTTTTTTACTTACTCCACTCCAGTTTAACACATCTGCTCCTACTCTTCCTAGTTGGTATGATGTAAATGCATGTCCTAGCTTATCCATTTGCTTCCATTCATTAAAATCATTAATAGCATGAAACTTTGAACGTGGAAAATCTTTATACCATAAATTGTTTAATCCTATTAAGGTAACTGCTCCTAACGATGCTTCTGTAATAATTACAGCATTACGTCGGGAAATATGCAAAGTATCACTTGGTTTAAAAAAAGATGTGGTATTATTTTGAGCAAAAGAAAATGTGCTTATTAAAACAAAAAGAGTAACATATGTAATTTGATTTTTCAAGATTTAACGTCTTACACCTTGTTGCGACAAATACCTCTGATAATCTCTCGCATTCTGATTATGTTGAGATAACGTCTTTGCAAACCTATGAAAACCAGGTTTTTTAGCATCGGCCGCAAAATAAAAATATCTGTGCTTCTCGTAGTTTAAAACAGCATCAATTGTTGAAATATCTGGCATTGCAATTAAACCTGGAGGTAATCCTGTATTTTTATATGTATTGTATGGAGAATCTATAGCTTTGTGTACATTTAACACACGTCTAATAATTGTGTTTTTATATTTTGGTAATTTATAAGCAGCAAATTTTAATGTTGGATCTGCCTGCAATGGCCAATTATTTTTTAAACGATTTATGTAGACTCCTGCAATTCTGGGTTGCTCGATTTTTTGTTTTGATTCCTCTTGCACAATAGATGCCAATGCTATTACCTCTTCAGGTTTTAATCCCATTGCCTTAGCCTTTTCTAATCTTGTTGTATTCCAAAATCTATGGTACTCTTTCAACATTCTTGCTCTAAAGCTTACAGCAGACGTATTCCAGAAAAATTCATAACTATTTGGCAAATATATACCTAAAGCAGTGGCAGTATTAAAACCATTTGTTTTAATAAATGTTGAATCTTGAAACGCAGTAATTAAAGACAAGCTATCAGCTTCAATTTGTTGAGAAATCCGACCAGCCAATTGCTCAAGTGAATTCTGATTATTAAAAGATACTTTTACAGGAATGTTATGACTGCGTATGGAATTAATAATATCGTTATTGGTCATATCCTTCTTAATACGATATTTACCTGCCTTAATATTTATAGTATATTTTTTTCTTGAAGCTAAAGCGTCAAATGTTTTAATATCTTTTAAAAGCGGTTCTAAACCTTCTCTAACATCTTGATATGTCGCCGTAGATTCTATATAAATATAAACTTCGTCATTGTTAAACTTGGTATTAGGCACAAACATCGCTGAATATATATAATATGCAAAATAACCAGCTATAATAAGTCCGATTAGTACAACCGTTAAAAGTATTTTTTTAATGTACATTGGTATTTATAAGTTGAAATGAGTATTCGTTTTTATAGTTTCCGTTAACCAGATTCCAATCTTTTTTTAAACCTACTTTGTTAAATCCTTGATTTTTAAAAAGCTTGATACTTGCGTTGTTATCTTCTGATATATTACAATACAATTGGTGCAAGTGTAAATGTTTAAAACAATAATCGGCTAACAATTGTAAAGCTTCGGCTCCATATCCTTGTTGTCTATTTTTAACTGCTTTAATTAAAATGCCAACACCTGCGCGTTTATTTGAAAAATCGAAGTCAAAAATATCAATCATCCCTATTGTAATATCATCATAAGTAGTAATGACCAAACGCAATTGCTTTACTTCATAAATGTCTTTATGGGCATGTTCAAGGTATTGTTTAATTAAATATTTAGAGTATGGCGTTTTTGTACTGCTTATTTCCCAAATATGCTCATCATTTTCTATTTCGAATATAAAGTCAAGATCTTCAGGCTCTAAAGCACGTAAATAAACTTGTTTTCCTTTTAATGTTACCATTCTAATTCTCCTTTAAAAACCAAAGTTGCTAACCCAATTAACCAAACATCATTAAATCCGTTACTATCTTTTTTAAAAGATACTTGTAAATCGCCTCCTTCAGTTTTTATTGTTAGCAAGTTTTTCTCTGTTTCTCCAATATAACGCATTGCTAAAGCAACTGCTGTTACTCCTGTTCCACAGGACAAGGTTTCATCTTCAACGCCTCTTTCATATGTTCTTACTGCAAAAATTTCATTATTAATTTTTTCAACAAAATTAATATTGGCGCCTTCTTTGTTATAAAGCTTGCTACATCTAATTTTCCTTCCTTCTATTTTTACATTAAGTTGATTTAAATTATTATTAAACTCAACATGATGTGGGGAACCTGTATCAAGAAACACATAATCATCCTGTTTTTTAAAATCAGATACATTTTGCATTTGTAGCTTCACAATACAATCTTCAATAAAAGCATGATGCATGCCATCAATAGCTTCAAACGTAGCTTCATTCTCTATAATGTCTAAATATTTCGCAAAGGCTACCATACAACGTGCTCCATTACCACACATAGAACTTTTATTACCATCGGCATTAAAGTAAATCATTGTAAAATCTGCTGTATGATGGTTTTCCAACAAAATAAGTCCATCTGCACCAACACCAAAATGTCTATTACATATCTGTTGAATAAATTTGGTATTATCTTTATCGAAAATCTGATTTCGATTATCAATAATCACAAAGTCGTTTCCTGTGCCTTGGTATTTGTAAAAAATATACTTCATAAGAGTAAACAAAGATATAAATATTAAACTGTATTGTGTAGTGTTAAATCATAGTTAAAAAGCACGTTAAAAATCGTTAAAACTAAAATACTGATTCAATAAGTTTTTAATTTTAATCGTTATAAATTCAATAAACCATTAAATTTCAAATAAAATGAAAAAGATTTTTACGCTCGTTTTAGTATCAGCATTAGGAGGAGCTTTAACTTTAGGAACTTACAAACTTTTTATTGAAAATGATAATTCAGTTACAGCAACGCAACAAAAAGCGTCTCCTTTTACAATTCCAGTAAATTACAAGACAGCTAAAACAAATTTAGTAAAAGGTGAAACTATTGATTTTACTACAGCTGCTGAACAAACTATAAATACTGTAGTTCATGTAAAGAATACGTCAGTAAGTTCGGGTCAAATGACTATTCAAGATTTATTTAGTGGAAGACGTTCGCAACATCAACAAATCGGCACAGGTTCCGGAGTAATTATATCTGCTGATGGCTATATTATTACCAATAATCATGTTGTAGATGGCGCACAATCTATTTCTATTACAACAAATCATAATAAAACTTATGAAGCTAAGCTTATTGGAACAGATCCAAAAACTGATATTGCACTTTTAAAAATTGACACAGATGAAGACTTACCATACACAACATTTGGTGATAGTGATAGCGCTAAAATTGGAGAATGGGTTCTAGCAGTTGGAAATCCGTTTAATTTAACATCTACAGTTACTGCAGGAATTATTAGTGCAAAATCAAGAGATTTATCTGGTGGAAATATTCAATCTTATATTCAAACAGATGCTGCAGTAAATCCTGGAAATTCTGGAGGTGCTTTAGTAAATACAAATGGAGATCTAATTGGTATAAATACGGCAATTACGTCACAAACTGGTAATTATGTTGGATATTCGTTTGCTGTACCCAGCAATATAGCCAGAAAAGTGGTTGAAGACATTATGGAGTTTGGCAATGTACAAAATGTTATTCTTGGTATTATGGGAGGCGAACTCAATACCGCAAATGCTGAAAATTTAGGCATTGATGAAACTGAAGGGTTCTATGTGGATTCTGTTGAAGAAGATTCTGGCGCAGATAAAGCTGGTATAGAATCAGGAGATATAATTAAACAATTGGATGATATTAAGATTAATAAATTCTCAGATTTAAAAGGATTCTTAAATACAAAACGCCCAAATGATATTGTTAATGTTACTGTCTTAAGAGATGGCAATCAAAAAACAATTCTTGTAAAACTTCTAAAAAATGTAAGTATTACTTTTCCAATTATTGGCACATTAAAAAATGCTTCTAAAAGTGAACTGAAACAACATGGCTCTATAAATGGTTTAAAAATTTCAAGATTTAATGATAACTACAAAAAAGAATGGGAAGAATATGGAATTCAAGAAGGTGATATAGTTACAGCAATAAATGGTGTAAAAATACAAACGATTGAAGATGTAGAAAGAATAAAAAATAAACGTTCTTATAATGAATCGTTACGCATTGAACTTATAAATAACAAAGGTGAAAAAGTAAGGTACTTTTTTAGGTAATTATAAATTATTTTCATTACTAAACCCTCGTCTAAAAAATTAGATTTGAGGGTTTTGTTTTTTTATAAAATTTAGCTACGAAAACGTTTGAAATATATTACTTTTGCGGAAAATTCAAACCACAAACTAAACTACAACACAATGGGGTTTAACGAAACTTACGAGAAAGAATTAGCATTTCAAGCAGATCGTAGAAGGGCGACTGTTGAATTTATTAAAATTGTAACCGATCTTTGGTATGATAAATCTATAGAATTGGTAATTTTTAGAAACCAATTGATAGATAGAAGTGTTAGCGAAATTTTAAATCTTCATGAATATGCTGGAGAATTTGTTCAAAAACCAATTTCTATTTTCGATTCAGTAGAAATTGCTCAAGCCATTAAAACTTTAGATATTCCACCAGCAAAATTAGATATTGGTAAACTAACTTACGAATATCATATTGAAGACGATAAGTATAGCAATGCCATTGCCTTTGTTGCCGACAAACTTAAAGACGCAAGTAAAAACGAATCTATAAAGCCAAAAGATGTTGTATTATATGGCTTTGGAAGAATTGGACGCCTAGTTGCTCGTGAATTGATGACAAAAACTGGTAAAGGAAGTCAGTTACGCTTAAGAGCCATTGTAACACGTGGTACAATTAATGAAACTGTACTAAAAAAGAGAGCTTCATTATTACGTAACGATTCTGTCCATGGCGATTTTTTAGGTACTGTAATTGCAGATACTAAAAATAATGCCCTAATAATTAACGGTACTACTGTAAATATTATTTCTGCAAATGCTCCAGAAGATATTGATTATACAACATACGGAATTAACAACGCCTTAGTTATTGACAATACAGGAGCTTTTAGAGATGAAAAAGGATTAGGTCGTCATATGGGTGCAAAAGGAATAGACAAAGTTTTATTAACAGCACCAGGAATAGGTGTCCCAAATATAGTACATGGTGTAAATCAGTTTGAAAATAATCCAGATAAAATTGATATTTTCTCAGCTGCCTCTTGTACTACAAATGCTATCACTCCTATTTTAAAAGTTATCGAAGATTCTTTTGGTGTAAAAAGTGGTCACCTCGAAACCATACATGCCTATACAAACGATCAGAACTTGGTTGATAATATGCACAAAAAATACCGTCGTGGAAGAGCTGCAGCATTAAATATGGTAATTACCAAAACTGGTGCTGGAAAAGCAGTAAGTAAAGCATTGCCTTCTTTGGAAGGAAAACTAACTTCTAATGCCATAAGGGTTCCTGTCCCGAATGGTTCGTTAGCAATTTTAAGTTTAGACATTGAAAATGCTACTTCTATTGATGGTGTAAACTCTGTTATTAAAAAGTATGCATTAGAAGGCGATTTAGTAGAACAAATAAAATATGAAATAAGTGACGAGCTTGTATCTAGCGATATCGTTGGCAGTTCGGCACCTGCAATTTATGATAGTAAAGCCACAATTGTTCGTCCAGATGGAAAAAATATCATCCTATATATTTGGTACGATAATGAGTATGGATATAGTCATCAAGTTATAAGACTCGCCAAGTATATTGCAAAAGTAAGACGCTATACATATTATTAGTAGATTAAAACATCTAAAGAATTATTTTTATCGTATATATTTAAGCCTCATAAATTATGAGGCTTAAATATTTAATAATTATCTTTACAAATAATACAACAATTCTATCGTAATATGAAATTACTTAAATTATCAATATTAACGTTACTTTTAATTTTTGGTTCATCTTCAATATTCGCTCAAGAAACACAAAAAAAACAATCCATAAATCAAGGCTCTATTGACGACCAATTTGAATATGTTCTTAAAAAGTCGTACAATTTTAGAGGTACAAATGGGCAAATGTATGAAAATGTAAAGCGTAGTATGCTCCTTTCGTTGCAAGCGCACACTAGAGATTCTATAAATACACTTAAAAACAAATTAGATAATACTAATAAGGTAGTTAGTACACAACAAAAAGAAATTAATGATCTAAAAAATAATCTTACCAAAACACAAGATACACTAGATGCCACAAATACCGAAAAAGACAGTATGTCTTTACTTGGTGTGCAAATGAGTAAAACCAATTATAATTTATTAATGTGGCTAGTTATCATTGGGTTACTAGCATTATTATTAATATTCATCTATAAATTTAAAAACAGCAACGTTATAACAAAAGCTGCAAAAAATGCACTATCTGAAGTTGAAGAAGAATTTGAAGAACATAGACGTACCGCTCTTGAACGTGAACAAAAAGTAAGACGCCAATTGCAGGACGAACTTAACAAACAAAAAGGATAATATTAATAATTCATAATTTTCAATTAAAAATCTGTAATTTCGTTTACAGATTTTTTTATTTAAGCCCATACTTATAGCCCAAGCACAAATAAAACATCTTGACGATTTAGTGCCACTTTTTGATGGCTATCGCATGTTTTATAAACAAGGTTCAAATCTTAAAGAAGCAAAGACCTTTTTAAAGAACGTATTACAAATATAGAATCTATTCTATTTATTGTTTACAGAAAAGATAAGACTGTAGGTTTTACACAATTGTATCCATTATATTCTTCGGTCACTATGCAACCAATGTATTTGTTAAACGATTTATTTGTGGATACAAATTACAGAAATAAAGGTGTTGGGCATATTTTAATACAAACTGCTAAAGATTTGTATCCTAAAAACAATTACAAAGGGTTAACCATACAAAACGCTTACGATATGCTCAACATTTGTATGAACGTTTAGGCTTTAAAAAAGATACTGACCTTCACTTTTTTTGGACTAATGCAATCTAAGAATTTAAAAACTGCTAACTGCGACTTAAGACTGAACACTATTTTTCGCATCTTTGCATTTATGAGAATAGATATCATTACGGTTTTACCTGAATTATTAAAAAGCCCGTTCGAAGCCTCCATACTAAAAAGAGCTATTGCTGCTAATTTGGTAGAAGTACACTTTCATAATCTTAGAGACTACACAATTGATAATTACAAAACAATTGATGATACTCAATTTGGTGGTGGCGCAGGAATGGTGATGATGATTGAACCTATTGATAAATGTATTTCAACATTAAAAGCAGACCGTAATTATGACGATATTATTTATATGACGCCTGATGGCGAAACACTAAATCAAAGTATTGCCAATCAAATCTCATTAAAAGAAAATATTATTATTCTATGTGGCCATTATAAAGGTGTAGATCAACGTGTTCGCGACCATTTTATTACCCGAGAAATTTCCATAGGTGATTATGTATTGTCTGGAGGCGAACTGGGAGCTGCTGTACTTTGTGATGCTGTAATTAGGTTAATTCCAGGAGTATTAGGTAATGAAACATCTGCTTTAACCGATTCTTTTCAAGATGGATTATTAGCACCACCAATATATACAAGACCAAGAGATTATAAAGGCTGGAAAGTTCCTGAATTATTGTTTAGTGGTAATTTTCCTGAAATTGACAAATGGCGAGAAGAACAAGCCTACAAACGCACTAAAGACAGACGACCTGATTTGTTTGAAAATTAATTTCTAAAAGTTTAATTGTATACTTTACATTTTTTACTCTGTGTTAAGGATAGAAACAGCATCCTTTTTAATTTATCACATTGAACGCAGTAAACATGTGACAAATTAAAAAGATATAGTGTATAGCCTGACTTTTTGCAATGCAAAAAGGAACACCATAAAAAACACAACTATTAATTGTGCATTATTAATTATTAATTATCTTTGCAGCCAATTTCGGGTTAACCTCTGGCGAAAATCGTAAATGTTATTTCGAGACAACTATTAAAAAGATTAAAATGGAATCTTTAGTAAAATTTGTACAAGACGAATTTGTATCAAGAAAAGACTTTCCAGAGTTTGGAGCTGGTGACACTATTACTGTGTATTACGAAATTAAAGAAGGTAACAAAACACGTACTCAGCATTTTAGAGGTGTAGTTTTACAACGCAGAGGAACTGGAAGTTCTGAAACGTTTACCATCAGAAAAATGTCAGGATCAATTGGAGTAGAGCGTATATTTCCTGTAAATTTACCAGCATTACAAAAAATTGAGATTAATAAAAGAGGTAAAGTTCGTAGAGCACGTATCTTTTACTTTAGAGGTCTTACTGGTAAAAAAGCAAGAATTAAAGAAAGAAGACACTAGTCTTTTTTTACTTTTAAAACATTATAAAAGCCTCGGGAAATTCCCAAGGCTTTTTCATTATGAACAATTGTTAACAAACTCGGTTTATAAGTGGTTAATATCTAATGGATTAAAAATTTTGCATTTTTCAATTCTTGTATTACTTTAGCATAAGAGTTAAAGAAAAAAAATCATGAAAATTGATTTTAGGTTGCTTAGGTAACCAGCTTTAATTCTAATAAAGTAACGTTCTTTATATAATTGTTTTTTGAGATTTTAAGACACCATGTGTATGCATGAGTAAGTCGAGAAATCATGAGATTTTAAAAAGTGTTGGATGTTTAGGCAGCCAGCAACTAGTAAAATTGAAAGTTTCCAAAATAGAGGAAGTGAAAGTGAACTCTAAAAAAAGGAAGCAATGCTTTAGAAGTTGTAACTCATGCAAATGATGTACAAGTGATAAAGGATCAAGAAAAGCAATTAACATGGAACATTTTGTAACAGGTCAATACATTTTGAAAGTTACGTGAAGAAATGTTTCAATTGGGATAGTGAAACTTGAATTGAAAAGGAAAAAAAGGGATGAAAATTTCGTTTTTCTGAAGTTAACAGCAATGTTAAATAGATCACGTGTGACTATTTCAAAGAAAGCCATGTCAGAGTAGCTAGTCTACAGTGATATGGCTTTTGTTATTTTATGATTTTGCCTATTTAATTTTACGAATTTAATAATAAACCTCTCCTTTTTTGCTGAATTATTAAATCTCATATCCAGATTTTACTTCATGACTGAATAAAATACATTCCACAAGCAAATTTTGTATATTCGCAACACGAAAATAATATGCTTTTTTGCCATTATATTTCAAACTCCAAAAAACTAAATTATCACATCAATGCCAAAAATTATTTACACTATAACTGATGAAGCACCAGCTTTAGCAACACGTTCTTTTTTGCCCATTGTAAAAGCTTTTACAAAATCTTCTGGTATTCATATTGAGACTAAAAATATTTCGCTTGCTGAAAGAATATTAGCAAGGTTTCCAGATTTTATAAACGATAATCAAAAAGTAAATGATGCCTTGACTGAATTGGGAGAACTCGTAAAAAACCAAGATGCAAACATAATTAAACTTCCTAATATAAGTGCTTCTACACCACAATTAAAAGCAGCAATTGAAGAATTACAATCGCATGGTTATGGTTTACCTGACTATCCTGATGAACCAGAGGATGACAATAAAAAGTCTATTAAATCTCGCTATGATAAAATTAAAGGAAGTGCTGTAAATCCTGTTTTAAGAGAAGGTAACTCTGATAGACGTGCTCCAAAAGCTGTAAAGAATTTTGCTAAAAAAAATCCTCATGCAATGGGAGAATGGAGTCCTAACTCCAAATCTGAAGTAGCAACAATGTCTTATGGAGATTTTGCCTATAATGAAAAATCGATAACGCTTCATAATGCAACAACTATTAAGATAGAACATATTGATGCAAACGGAAACTCGACAGTTTTAAAGGATAATTTAGATTTACTTAAAGAAGAAATAATTGACGCTACTGTACTTAGTAAGAATGCGCTTTTAAAATTTTTAAGAGAACAAATAGCTGACGCTAAAGAAAAAAATATTTTGTTTTCATTACACATGAAAGCTACTATGATGAAGGTTTCTGATCCAATTATTTTTGGTCATGCAGTAAAGGTGTTTTTTGCTGATGTGTTTGAAAAGTATTCAGATATTTTAGACGATTTAGGTGTTAATGTAAATAATGGTTTTAGAAATTTATTAGATAAAATTCAAGAATTACCTGATTCTAAACGTCTTGAAATTGAGCGTGCAATTGAAGAATGCTACAACAATCAGCCAGATATTGCCATGGTAAATTCGGACAAAGGAATTACCAATTTGCACGTACCAAGCGATGTTATTATTGATGCATCTATGCCTGCAATGATTAGAACCTCAGGTAAAATGTGGAATAAAAAAGGAAACCTACAAGACACCAAAGCGGTTATTCCAGATAGTAGTTATGCAGGTATTTATGAAGCTACATTTAATTTCTGTAAAGAACATGGAGCTTTTGATCCTACAACAATGGGAACAGTTCCTAATGTTGGGTTAATGGCTCAAAAAGCTGAAGAATATGGTTCGCACGATAAAACATTTGAAATTTCGTCTGAAGGAAAAGTACAAGTCGTTGATGAGTTGGGCAATGTTCTAATTGAGCATAATGTAGAAACAGGCGACATTTGGAGAATGTGTCAAGCAAAAGATGCACCTATCCAAGATTGGGTAAAATTGGCTGTAACTAGGGCAAGGGTTTCTAATACGCCTGCTGTATTTTGGTTAGATAAAAACAGAGCTCATGATGCCGAATTAATCAAAAAAGTGAATACTTATTTAGCAAATTTTGAAACTAGCGATTTAGATATTAGAATTTTATCCCCAAATGAAGCTACTAAATTCACTCTAGAAAGAGTAAGAAATGGTAAAGACACAATTTCTATAACAGGAAACGTTTTAAGAGATTTTCTCACTGATTTATTTCCTATTTTAGAGTTAGGTACAAGTGCAAAAATGCTATCCATAGTTCCACTAATGAATGGTGGCGGATTATTTGAAACAGGTGCTGGCGGTTCTGCACCAAAACATGTACAACAATTTATTAAAGAAAATCATTTGCGTTGGGATTCACTAGGCGAGTTTTTGGCTTTAGCAGTGTCTCTAGATCATTTTGGTGAGACTAATAATAACTCCAAAGCAAAAATACTTGGAGAAACCTTAGATGATGCCACAGATAAATTATTAGAAAATAAAAAATCGCCATCAAGAAAAG
>CAYQME010000002.1:92408-99576 GCA_964418645.1 uncultured Flavobacteriaceae bacterium | reverse complement strand
TTAATGAGGAGTGGAAACCTTACCAAACAGCAATGCAAGAGTTAGAAACCTCTCCTTTTAAGGAAGTCAAATCGTTTCAATTAGATTAATTAAAGAAAAACGCTCTGAAATTTCAGAGCGTTTTTATTATTCTATACGCCTTAACCCTTCAAGGTTTTCAATCTTTATTTGCTTGCCTACAGTAGAAATAAGCCCATCTTTTTTAAATTGTGAGAGGACTCTTATTGCAGACTCAGTAGCTGTTCCTACAATATTAGCAAAATCTTCACGTGATAATAACACACTCAAAGTACCATCAGGATTTGTACCAAAACTTTCATTAATGTTTAATAAAGCTTCTGCTAAACGTTGTCTAACCGATTTTTGAGCCATATCAACTATTACGTTATCTGCTTCTTTTAAATCAAGAGCCATTCGCTTTAATAAATCTAAAGTAAAATTTGGATTCTTATTCAAATCCATCATAATCTCACTTTTAGGAATAAAGCACAACTCCATATCGTTAAGTGCTGTTGCACGAAGATTAGTTCTTTCTTCGCTAATTATAGAACGCTGACCTAATAATTCTCCTTTAACAACTAAAGTTACCGTTTGGTCTTTACCATTAGCACTCAACTTTGTTAGTTTACCAATACCTTCCCGCACACAAAACACACCATTAAGCATTTCTCCTTCATCAAAAATAATGTCTCCTTTTTTTACAGTTTTTGAAGTTTTACAAGCCGAAATCCGCATTAATTCCTCCTTGTTTAAACTCTTTAAAGAATTAAACTGCTTAATAATACATGACTCACACTTACTCATACTCAATTATTAAAGTTGTGTAAAAATAATTAAAACCTGATTAATATCATATATTAATTTTTACTAACTTTTACCTTTGCATAAGGTATAAATGAGCAAATATTTATGACGAAACATAAAACATGTTTCCATTGTGGACTAAGTTCTGAGTTCTCTCCTATTATATATGACGATAAATCATTTTGTTGTAATGGTTGCAAAACCGTCTACGAAATATTTTCTGCAAACGATCTTGCATGCTATTACGATTTAGAAAATGCTCCTGGAACTACACCAAAAGAAATTGAAGGCAAATACGACTTTTTAGATAACGACAAGATTGTAGAAAAACTTCTAGAGTTTAATAATGAGAAAACTCAAATAATTACATTGTATATTCCACATATTCATTGCAGTTCTTGTATTTGGATATTAGAAAATTTAAACAAATTGCACCCTTCAATAAGTGCTTCTATTGTTAATTTTAGCAAGAAAACTGTAAGAGTAACCTATAGTAATGAAACCTTCTCTTTAAAAGAATTAGTTATTCTTTTAAGTAATATTGGTTATGAACCCTACATTAGTTTAGACGATTATAGCACTGGAAAAATACCAATTGACAGATCACTAATTTATAAGCTCGGTATAGCTGGTTTTGCGTTTGGAAATGTGATGTTTTTGTCATTTCCAGAATATTTTCAAGTCGATGGGTTTTGGTTAGAACAATATAAACCCGTGTTTAGATGGCTCATGTTTGTGTTTTCGTTGCCAGTAGTATTCTATTCCTCACAAGAATATTTTATTTCTGCTTATAAAGGATTACGTTCTAAACTACTTAACATAGATGTCCCCATAGCTTTAGGCATTGCGGTTTTATTTATAAGAAGTACAGCCGAAATAGTGTTTAATTTGGGCGCAGGGTTTTTTGATAGCTTAACAGGCTTGGTGTTCTTTTTATTATTGGGCAAATTCTTTCAACAAAAAACTTATGCATTCTTATCGTTTGAACGCGATTACAAATCGTATTTCCCAATAGGAATTACTAAAATTTCTAAAGATGGTTTAGAAGCATCTGTTCAAGTTTACGATATCAAAAAAGGGGATAGATTACTTATTAGAAACGAAGAGCTTATTCCTGTAGATTGTATTTTAATTAATGGCAATGCTCGCATTGATTATAGCTTTGTTACTGGCGAATCTGAAGCTGTTTCAAAACAATCTGGTGACAAACTCTTTGCAGGTGGAAAACAACTCAATGGCATTATTGAGGTTGATGTTTTAAAATCAATAGAAAAAAGTTATTTAACACAACTTTGGAGTAATGATGTATTTAAAACTGATAAAGAAAATGTATTTACTTCGCTAACTAATAATATTAGTAAGCGATTTACTATAGCTATTCTATCAATTGCATTTTTAGCTACAGCATTTTGGCTAATTACAGATGCATCAAAAGCATTAAATGTATTTACAGCTGTTCTAATTATAGCCTGTCCATGTGCAATAGCGTTATCGGCTCCATTTACATATGGCAATTTATTACGTATTTTGGGTAAGAAAAAATTCTACTTAAAAAACGCAAGTGTTATTGAACATCTAGCCAAAATAAACACCATTATTTTTGATAAAACAGGAACCATTACCGCAAACAAAAAAACGACTATAAATTATGATGGCGAAACCTTTTCAACTAATGAAGAAGCCTTACTAAAAAGTACACTTAGAGGGTCTAATCATCCATTAAGTAGAGTACTCTACAACATTCTTGATAGACATGATATTATTACATTAGATGATTACCAAGAGCATATAGGAAAAGGGATTGAAGCTAAATACAAATCTGATGAAATAAAGGTTGGTTCAGCTCAATTTGTAGGTCGTAATCAAGAAATATCAACATTAAATACAACTGTACATATAAGCTCTAATAATGTTTATAAAGGGAAGTTTACTTTTTATAATTCATATAGAAAAGGGCTATCAAAATTATTTAACGTTCTAAAAAAAGATTATGATCTAGTTATTCTATCTGGAGATAATGAAGGTGAAAAAGATAATCTAACCAAACTACTCCCTTCAAAAACAAAATTATTATTCAATCAAAAACCTGAAGATAAACTAGACTATATTAAATATCATCAAAGTGAAGGTGCTAATGTGTTAATGATTGGAGATGGCTTAAATGATGCTGGGGCTTTAGCACAAAGTAATGTTGGTATAGCAATTTCTGAAAACGTAAATGTTTTTTCTCCTGCTTGTGATGCTATTTTAGATGCAACCAAGTTTAATCAGTTGCATCATTATATTAAGATATCAAAGTCAGCTATAAAAATTATTAAATGGAGTTTTGCATTATCGTTTTTGTATAATGTTATAGGTTTATATTTCGCAGTTACTGGTCAATTAGTTCCAGTTGTTGCTGCAATATTAATGCCCATAAGTTCAATTAGCATCGTAGTATTTACAACTATAACAACAAATTATTTAGGGCGACATTTAAAATGATTACAAAAAAATAAAACATGACAAATGTCATTTTTTTGAGTAACTTATAAAAGTATTTTTGAAACTTAAATTCAGGTAAGGTATGAGTGTTATTTATGTGCTTCTCGCAGTAAGCATAATTATAGCTATTGTTTTTTTTATTGCTTTTATATTGGCAGTAAAAAAAGGACAATATGATGATAACTATACACCTTCCGTTCGTATGTTATTTGAAGACGAACTCGTTAAAGACAAATCCAAAAAATCAATACTAACTAAAAAAGATTAACTCATTTAATTATGGAAATGCAACAGTATCATTACGATAATAAAATTGTTAAAAATTTCATTTATGCAACTATGCTTTGGGGAGTCGTAGGTATGATTGTTGGCCTAATGCTAGCATTTATGTTTATGTTTCCAAACTATACAGATGATATACCATGGCTAAGCTTTGGGCGTTTGAGACCCTTACATACAAATGCCGTAATTTTTGCTTTTGTAGGTAATGCCATTTTTGCTGGTGTTTATTATTCTACTCAACGATTACTCAAAGCCAGAATGTTTAACGATTTACTAAGCAAAATCAATTTTTGGGGCTGGCAATTAATAATTGTAAGTGCAGCGATTACTTTACCATTAGGTTTTTCAACTTCAAAAGAATATGCTGAATTAGAATGGCCTATTGATATTGCCATCGCATTAGTTTGGGTGGTTTTTGGTATTAACCTTATTGGTACTATCTTAAAAAGAAGACAACGCCATTTATATGTGGCCATTTGGTTTTATATAGCAACTTTTGTTACTGTTGCAGTACTACATATTTTTAATAGCTTAGAAATTCCTGTTAGTGCTTTAAAAAGTTATTCGGTATATGCAGGTGTACAAGATGCCTTAGTACAATGGTGGTACGGACATAACGCCGTTGCATTTTTCTTAACCACACCATTCTTAGGCTTAATGTATTATTTTGTTCCCAAAGCAGCCAACAGACCTGTATATTCTTATAGACTATCTATCGTACACTTTTGGTCGTTAATCTTTATTTATATTTGGGCAGGACCTCACCATTTATTATATACCGCTTTACCAGACTGGGCTCAAAACTTAGGCGTTGCATTTTCAGTAATGTTACTCATGCCGTCTTGGGGAGGTATGATAAACGGATTATTAACACTTCGTGGTGCTTGGGACAAAGTACGTACAGATCCCGTTTTAAAATTTATGGTTGTTGCTATTACTGGTTATGGTATGGCTACTTTTGAAGGACCAACTCTGTCTCTTAAAAGTGTAAACGCAATTGCGCATTTTACCGATTGGATTATTGCACACGTACATGTTGGTGCATTAGCTTGGAATGGTTTCCTAACCTTTGGTATGATATATTGGTTAGTGCCAAGGCTATTTAAAACACGATTATTTTCAATAAAATTAGCAAATCTACATTTTTGGATAGGCACTTTAGGTATTATCATGTATGCATTACCATTATATGTTGCTGGATTTACGCAAGCAAGTATGTGGAAACAATTTAATCCTGATGGTAGTTTAGTATATGGAAATTTCCTCGAAACAGTTACTGAAATTATGCCAATGTATTGGATGCGTGCTATTGGTGGTACTTTATTTTTAGCTGGAATGTTAGTTATGGTCTATAACATTATTATTACCATAAAACAAGGGAGTAAAGTTGAAGACGAATTGGCTGAAGCTCCTGCGTTATCTCGTGTTTCTAAAAAACGTGTCGCTGGCGAAGGATGGCATACATGGTTAGAGCGTCGCCCAGTACAATTAACACTCTTAGCAACTGTAACCATTTTAATTGGTGGTATTATTCAAATTGTACCAACCATTATGATAAAATCAAACATTCCAACTATTTCAAGTGTACAACCATATACACCTTTAGAACTGGAAGGACGAGACATTTATATACGCGAAGGCTGTGTTGGATGCCATTCGCAAATGATTAGGCCATTTAGAAGTGAGGTAGAACGCTATGGCGAATATTCTAAAGCTGGAGAGTATGTTTATGATCATCCATTCCTTTGGGGAAGCAAACGTACTGGACCTGATTTACATCGAATTGGTGGAAAGTATAACGATAATTGGCACCTAAACCATATGTACGATCCACAAAGTACGTCTAGCGGTTCAATAATGCCAGCTTACAAATGGTTAGTTAGGGATGAGTTGGACAAGTCGCTTACTGAGTCTAAAATGAAAGCTATGGTATCTCTTGGTGTACCATATACTGACGAAGAAATTACTAATGCGCAGGAAAGTATGCTTAAACAAGGTACTCAAATTGAACAAAATTTATACAGCGATCCAGATTTTGCATCAACCTATGAAGAAGATAAGAAAAATGGTGGTGAAGATTTTGTTGAAATGCGAAATAGAGAAATAGTAGCACTAATAGCTTACTTACAGCGCTTAGGTACAGACATTAGAGTTGATAACGAATAAACCATAAAATAAGAAACTATGTTAAAATATATAAAAAATTATATGGAGAGTATTACAGGAATTGAGATTTATCCGCTCATTTCTTTACTTATCTTTTTTACCTTTTTTATAATCTTATTTTGGTGGGTTTTTACCGCAAAAAAAGACTATATAAAACACGTTAGCAATATTCCTTTAGACAACCAAAACGATAACATATCATGAGACAATTTATTCCATCTTACATAAGAGTTCCAGCTATATTCTTTATAATTTTTGGAATTGTAGAATACCTGATAGACTCTGGAGAAAAACCAGCATTTATAGAGTATCCAGCTGTAGGTTTATTTTTATTCTTAATACTATTAATACTTATCGCAATTGAAGCTATTATTAATGCTTTAGAAAATGTGATGCTTCAAAAGTTGGATGCAGATGCAAAAGCACGATTTTTAGCAAGTCGAGAAAGTAAATTCAAATTTACTTGGATTAAAAGTACCTATAAAAAATTATTAGGTTCTAAACCTATAGAAGATGAAGGTGAAATTATTTTAGATCACAATTATGATGGCATTAAAGAACTAGATAATTCTCTTCCTCCTTGGTGGGTTTATAGCTTTTATATTTCTATCATTTTTGCAGTAGTTTATTTATTAAGATACCATGTTTTTAATGGTCCTACTCAAATAGATGAATATGAAACTGAATTAGCTGAGGCTAAAATTGAAATTGAAGACTATAAAAAAACTGCTAAAGATCTTGTGGACTTTAATAGTGTTGAATTATTAACTGATGCTGCTGATTTAAATGCAGGTAAAGAAATTTTTAACACCTATTGTATAGCATGTCACATGCCAGATGGTGGTGGTGGTATTGGGCCTAACCTAACAGACAAACATTGGATATTAGGTAGCGGTATAAAAAATGTGTTTAAAACGGTTTCTGAAGGAGGTCGTTCTGGAAAAGGAATGATATCTTGGAAGCAAAGTTTAAAGCCTTTAGAAATTGCAAGAGTTGCTAGCTATGTTTTACAATTTCAAGGTACTACTCCTGCTAATCCTAAGGCTCCAGAAGGTGACCTTTGGAATGCCGATACTCAGGAGTAAAATTAATATAGCACAGTAATATTAGATATCCGTTTTGGAAACACCTAAAGATGAAAAGTTTAGAGACTCTATTGCTACAATAGATGATAGAGGCAAACGTGCTTGGATATTTCCAAAAAAACCTAGTGGAAAATTCTATAAATATAGAAAGTGGGTAAGTTATGGACTGCTCTTGTTTTTATTTGCTGCACCATTTGTAAAATTAAGCGGAAACCAATTTTTAATGTTCAATATCCTTGAACGCCGTTTTAATATTTTTGGATTTCCATTTTGGCCACAAGATTTTTACTTGTTTGTAATTTCAATGCTTATTGGTGTCGTATTTATAACACTATTTACTGTAGCTT
>CAYQME010000002.1:0-92308 GCA_964418645.1 uncultured Flavobacteriaceae bacterium | reverse complement strand
AGTTTAGAAAAAATGAAGACCGACAAGCTTTAGGTTTTGGAGATTGTATTGATTGCCACCAATGTGTACATGTTTGTCCTACAGGTATAGATATAAGAAACGGGACACAGTTAGAATGTGTTAACTGTACGGCTTGTATTGATGAATGTGATAGTATCATGGAAAAAGTGAATTTACCAAAAGGGTTAATTCGTTATGCCAGCGAAGATGAAATAGAAAAGAAAGAAATATTTAAGATAACTGCAAGGATGAAAGGTTACATTGCGGTACTTGTTATTTTAGTTGGCGTACTTGCAGGAATGTTGGCATTAAGAAATGATGTAGAAGCCACAATATTAAGACTACCAGGGCAATTGTATGAGCACAAAGGCGAAAATATTATTAGTAATGTATTTACTTATAAGTTGATTAATAAAACAACAAAAACTATTGAAAACGTAAGTTTTAAGCTTAGAAAATATAAGGGAGAAATCAAACTGGTTTCATCCTCAGATTATTTTAAAGTACCTGAACAAGGTCTTGCTGAAGGCACCCTCTTTATTGAGATTGATAAAAAAGATTTAAAAGGAGATAAAAACAAATTACTTATTGAAGTGTATAGTGGTGATGCGCTTATTGAAACCACAACTGTAAACTTTTTAGGACCTAGAAGTTATAATTAATTTAGAGCTATGAAAATAAATTGGGGAACCGGAATTGTAATCGCATTTATAAGCTTTATAGCATTTATAATGTATTTTATTATAAGCATGAATACAAATACTAAGTATAAACACGATTTGGTGACCGAGGATTATTATAAAGAAGAACTCCAATATCAAAATGAAATTGACAAACTTAATAATGCAAAAACTCTAAACGAAAACATCTCTTATAACAAAACCAAAGAAGGCATAATTATTCAATTCCCTAAAGATTTTGATTTAACAAAAATTACTGGAAAAATGTTCCTATATAGACCATCTAACAAACAATTAGATTTTGAAACACCTATTTCATTATCTAAAACATATTTGCTCATACCTGACAAACGTTTGGTAGATGGTCGTTGGGACATTAAAATAGATTGGCAATATAACGGAAAAAATTATCTCTATAAAAAATCAATAATCTATTAATATGTTAATTTCAGCATTGGTTTTAGGTTTATTAGGAAGCTTTCACTGTGTAGGTATGTGTGGACCCATTGCTTTTATGCTTCCAGTAGATCGTACAAATTCCTATAAAAAAACAATACAAATTGCTATTTACCATTTTGGTCGGCTTATATCGTATAGTATTATTGGATTAATCTTTGGGCTTGTTGGCAAAGGACTTTATATTTTTGGGCTACAACAGCAACTTTCTATTGTAATAGGTGTATTAATGATTGTGGTTGTATTAATCCCGTATAAAACTTTTAACAAATACAATTTTTCAAAACCTCTTTTTAAAGGCATCTCCATAATTAAATCGGCATTAGGTACGGCACTAAAAAAGAAAACTCCTGATACATTTCTTACCATTGGTTTTCTAAACGGGTTTTTACCTTGTGGTCTTGTATATATGGCTGTTTTTGCTGCCATTGCCACAGGCAACACGTTTCAAGGCAGCTTATATATGTTGTTTTTCGGATTCGGAACAATTCCTTTAATGACAACTGTTATATACTTTAGCAGTATTTTAAAAGGAAACATGAGACAACGTATACAAAAGATTATTCCAGTATTTGTGGTTTTAATTGGTGTGCTTTTTATTCTTAGAGGCCTTGGTTTAGGCATTCCTTACCTCTCTCCTGCTCCAGTACTTGATATTGCAAATGCAACAATGGATTGTGGAATACCTTAATGTTTATCATTCAATATCAATGGTCACAAATAAATAATTTCTTAAAGCGAACCATCTTCGAGGCAGAGCCATAGAGGTATTTCGCTCGTTTTATTTTGACCGATTGGGTCAAACTCAAAACTCTATTATTTAGATTCCCGCTTTCACTTCGACAAGCTCAGTGTGATACGCGAGAATGACAATTTCAGATGAAACCTCGACCGCAGAGCATCGAGGAATTCTTTTCGATTAAAAAAACATTAAAAATGCAATTCGCAGCTTGGTTATAATGCTTTAGAAGAGTCAACTTTGGCATAAATAAAAAAATCTGACTTTACTTAAATAATTCAAAATATATACGAATAGGAATCTACTATACTTACTGTATAATTTATAAAACATTTAATTAAGCTAACAAATGTCATAAAATATTTAAAACATTTATTGAATATTGCAGTATTAATAATTAAACAACAAACTTGTAAAGACATTCAAGTCAACTATTTATGTCTATATAAAAGAATAAATTAAATTATAGATGAAGAATAATAAACTGTTAATAATCATTATTTACACTACATCTTTAATTGCTGCACTATTAGGAATACTTGCATTAATAGGTTGGTTTATGGGTAATACTTCTCTAATTAAAATAAATACCTCATTTGTTTCTATGCAATTCAATACGGCTTTGAGTTTTCTATTTAGTGGAGTAGGTTTGTTTTGTTTAGTAAACAACAATCTTTTAATTGGAAAAAGCGCTATTATACTTGTGGGAATTATAAGCTTTTTTACCATTATTGAATATCTATCTGGTATAAATATAGGATTTTACGAAATATTCATAAATCACACCCTTAAAAATCAAACTTCACATCCCAATCAAATAGTACTAAATACAGTTCTTCCTTTTTTATTTTTCTCTATTGCAACTGTATTAAGTACTAGTACGAAACGTTATAAAATATTTATTGGACTAATAAGTTCTCTTGTGTTTAGTATTGGACTTATCGGATTGGCGAGCTATATTACTAGAGATGGTTTTAATTATGGATGGGAATATCTTTTTCAAATGTCTGTACATTCTACATTTGGTTTTATTGCACTAGGTATAGGTCTAACTGCACTTACTACTTTGTTTGGTACTAGAAAAAAAAATGTATACCCTTGGATAATTGGATACACGATTGGATTAACCGTCACTTTATTCTTGATTGACATAAGTTTACCCCTTCAAGTATCTGGTATTTCTTATGTTTTACTTATAATGTTAGGTTGGTTCATACCAACAAAAAGGATTATAATTATTCTTACAGTAATTGCTACATTTTTTTTAACCATGGGATATTTTATTGTAAAAAAAGAGAGCATTCCAGGTTTCAACATATTTCATTTATTATTAGAACTCATAATTTTATGGATAGTTTCTGTCTTGCTATACAACATTAAAAAGAAAGAAATTGTATTAAAAGATATAAATAAAAAATTAAAAATCGCTAAAATTGAAATAGAGAATAGAGAAGCTGAGTTCCGTGCTATTACAAATCAATCAACAGAAGGAATCACAGTAGCAGATTTGGATGGAAACTATACTTTTGTAAATCCAGCCTTTTGTATTATGTCGGGTTACTCCAAAGAAGAAATTTTAAAAATGACGGTTTTCGATATGAAAGCTAAAAACCAATCGCATTTAAGTTTCTACGAAAGTAAGGAAAATATGGAAGGTAAACCTATTACTGTAACACTACAGCGTAAAGATAAAACTGAGTATATAGGTGAGGTCATTGGGAAAAATATAATTATCGGAAAAGAACATTTAGTATTAGGAATAATAAGAAATGTTACTGAATTCAAGAAAGCAGAAAAAAAACTATTAGAAAGTGAGTTTCGTTTAACACAAGCTCAAAAAGTTGCCAATCTTGGGTTCTATATGTTAGACATTAAGAATATGACTTGGACAAGTTCTAAAGTTTTAGATAACATTTTTGGAGTAAACAAATCTTTTGTTAGAAATATTAATGGATGGATTAATATAGTGCATCCAGAAGATAGAGAAGAGATGATAACTTATTTTGAAAATAACATCCTAAAAAAACATGAAAAATTTGATAAGCAATACCGAATTATAAAAATAAATAACAAAAAAGAATGTTGGGTACATGGCTTAGGTGAGTTAGAGTTTGATGCTGCTGGTAATCCAACAAGAATGATTGGTACCATACAAAATATTACACCGCAAAAAAAAACTCAATTACAATTAGAAGAAGCCTATTCTCAAGTAAATCAGTTAAAAAATCAACTAGAAATAGAGAATATTAACTTAAAAGAAGAAATTTCACTTGCATTTAATTATGAAGACTTGGTATATTCTAGCCTTGAGATTAGCGAAGTGCTTACGCAAGTAGATCAAGTTTCTGCTACTGATGCTACAGTACTTGTACTAGGAGAAACAGGAACAGGTAAAGAACTTATTGCAAAAGCTATACATAAAACAAGTGACCGTAAGAACAATCCTTTAATACGTATAAATTGCGCAACCATACCTGCCGAACTTATAGAAAGTGAATTATTCGGGCACGTTAAAGGAGCATTTACTGGCGCCATAAAAAACAGAGTTGGCAAGTTTGAGTTAGCCAACACAGGTACATTGTTTTTAGACGAAATAGGAGAATTGCCCTTAGCCTTACAACCCAAATTATTAAGAGCTATACAAGAAGGTGAAATTGAACCTATTGGGAGTTCTAAGATTCGCAAATTAAATGTAAGAATTATTGCCGCCACAAATAAAAACCTGAAAATAGAAGTTGAAGAAAAACGGTTTAGAGAAGATTTATATTTTAGGCTAAACGTGTTTCCAATAACCATTCCTGCGCTTAGAGAAAGAATCGAAGATATTCCTGTTTTAATTAACCATTTTGTAAACAAATACTGTGACAAACACCGCAAAGAAATAAAATATATTTCTGATAATACACTACAACAAATGAAATCTTACGCATGGCCTGGAAATGTAAGAGAATTGGAAAACCTTATAGAACGTGCTATAATTATTTCTAATCAAGACCTTTTAATTATTAAAGAATTTGAGGCCTCTACTCAAAAGAATTCGATTATTAAACACAGTAGTACAACACTAGAAGAAGTGCAACGTAACCACATTATTAAAATTCTTAATAAAACCCATTGGAAAATTAGTGGTAAAGAAGGGGCTGCTAGATTACTTGATATTAAGCCTAGTACACTAAGAGACCGTATGAAGAAATTGGGAATCCATCGACCAGAAAAATAATCACGATATTTCGTGGAAATTAGATAATGTAATTTAAACTCACGGTATTTCGTGTGTGTAAATATTCTTCTAAAATTAATAAAATTATTTATCTATCTCTGTGTTAGGATTTTACATTCTTAATTATCCCGTATTGTAATTTTGGTATGGGTGTTGTTTAGGTTTTAGTGTAAAACATTTTTCACGATTTCAAATTTGTATTATGACAGATGAACACATTTTGATTGATGAAAAGACTATTAAACCTGGTAAAACTTATTATATAGATAAACGTGGTTTTTTATATCTCAAGATTGTAAATCAGAAAAGATGTAAAGATTTTAAAACCGAACAATTAAAAATATACATAAATCTTGCAACAACTATTGCTAAAGAAAACCATATTCCAATATTAATAGATAGTAGAGATGTTACTGGTGTAATATCTAGTAGTACTTTTAGTTTACTTGCAAAAGATTCGAAGTTAAAAGCATGTTTTTCTAAAATTGCGTTTGTAGCCAATTCATTACCCATTAAATTAATGATTCATAATTATATAAGAATTTACAAACCTTATATACCTACAAAAGTATTTAAAACCATTGAACAAGGTATAGATTATTTACTATATAAGCCTCAAGACTTAACATGGAAATAAGTTCTAAAGAAATATGGCATAATACCCAAGAGCTACAGCTTATAAAATCGTTGGATAGTACTGCTTTAGTTTCTATAACCGACCCCAAAGGAATTATTATTTATGTAAATGATACCTTTTGTAAAATCTCTGGTTACGACGAGCAAGAGCTATTGGGGCAAAACCACCGTATTTTAAAATCTGGCAAACAACCGGATAGTATCTTTAAAGATCTGTGGGCAACAATTAGTACTAATAAAATTTGGAAAGGAGAGATATGCAACAAAAACAAAGACGGTAGTTTTTATTGGGTCAATGCTACTATTGTTCCTTTTACAAACAAACTGGATGTTATTGAAAAATATGTCGCTATACGTTTTGATATTACAAAATCAAAGGAAAATATTTCGAACTTAAAGATTGCCGAAAACAAGTTTAAATTACTTTTTGATTTAGCACCTGATGCTTATTTTATTTCTAATAGTAAAGGAAAAGTATTAAACTGTAATATTGCTGCCGAGAAAATGTCTGGTTATACTAGAAAAGAGATCATTAATAAATATATAGGTAATACAAATTTACTATCTAAAACTGATAGAGAGTTTTTTATTAATTCTTTAAAAATACAATCAAAAAAACCGAAACTGTTTGAATTTCAAATAACGCCTAAACAAAGCAAAAAGATAGATATTGAGCTTATTTCAAATCATGTTCTTCTTAATAATAATAATTTAGTTCTAAACATTGCAAGAGATATTACCGAACGAAAAGAGATTACTGAAGCCTTAAGTAAAAAATCGAAAGAACTTGAGTTGTTTTTATATCGCTCAAGTCATGATTTAAGGGCACCTTACACCTCGCTAGAAGGATTAGTAGCTTTAATGAAACACGAACCACTTAATGCAGACGCCAAAGAACTTCTGGATATGTTCGAACAAACATTAATCACAGGAAAGGTAATTGTAGACAACCTTGCAACAGCTTCAGAAATTATAGAGAAATCTTTGCCAAATGAAAACATTAATTTTAATAAGTTAATAAAACAATGTATTACTTCACTAAAACATAACGATGGTTTTAAAGACATTAGCTTTAATTTAAACATCCCAAAAGAATTAACATTTTATTCTAACCTACAAATGCTAAGCTCCGTTTTAAAATCGCTTTTGCAAAATGCTATTAAATACAAAAGACCTAAAACTAAAACACATACCCCTTTTGTAATACTAAATGCATTAAAAACAAAAGAAGGCATTAAAATTACAATTAAAGACAATGGCATGGGAATTAAAAGAGATGAAGTAGATAAAATATTTGATTTGTATTATAGAAGCAATAACACTGCTGATGGAACTGGCTTGGGATTATACATCACTAAAAATACTGTAGAGAAACTAAAAGGCAATATTACTGCTACAAGTATTATAAACAAAGAAACACAATTTGACATTGTATTACCAAGTCTATTTAAAGCATGAAAAAAATAAAAAACATAGTGATAATAGATGATAATAAGATTGATTGTTTTGTCAATAAAAAATTGATATCCCTTGTAAATAAAAATTTGGTCACAAAAATTTTTAATAGTAGTGTTGATGCTTTTAAATATTTTAATGACAAAAAAATAGATTCTGGAGATAACACAATTGTAAATACTGATGTAATACTACTAGATATTAATATGCCTATAATGAATGGTTTTCAATTTTTAAATAAGTTATCAAAAATAAAAGGGATATTAAAAAGCCCTATAAAGGTTTATTTTTTATCCTCATCCAATAATGAAGAAGACATATCTGAAGCTTTAAGTTTCGAATTTTGCTCTGGGTATATAACCAAGCCATTAACAAAAGAAAAAATAAATACACTTTTAGAATCTAAAAAAATAAATGATAAGCAGCCAATAATATAAAACATAAAAACCTTGAATTACAGTTACCTAGACATAATAATCCATTTACTAAGACGTGTTAATAGCAACACACTAGCATTGCTAATAAAGGCATTAGGAACGTGATTCCTAATGCCTTGGCAGTGTTTTTATAACATAAAAAGTAAGATTATTATCTAAGAAACATATTTTATAAAAAAAACAAAATGAGTAACAAAAATAACTTTATACAAAATGTTGGATTAATAGCAATTGACACAAAGAGGTAATCCTGTATAAAGTTAACATTCATTGCAAATAAAAAGAGGCATTGGACCCTTTGACCAATGTCTCTGCAATGATTGAATGAATAAATTTTATTACAAATAAAAACAATTAACAGAAAGAAACACCTTTTTTCAGATAGTTTGGATTAATAACAATTGAAGCGGTAATTTATAATCCAAAAGGTGTTTTAAGCCTAAAGCGAGTAATCCCTACTCGCTTTAGTGTTTTATATAAATAAGTAGACATAATAAGTTAAAAAACATTACAAAAATTATTATTTATCGATGTAATACGCCTTTTTTAGGTTAAAATGCTATTTTTTCTACAAAACATGACTTTTGTCATGTTTTTTAACTTATAAGTAAATTATATTTATCTAGTATAACAGCCCCAAACCTGCTTGGTTATGAAACAAAATAAATTTATTTTATGGTGTTTGCATGTTCTAATTACCACCCCCCTTTTTTCACAAATAGTAAATGAAGGAACATTTCAAATTATATCTTCGACCACAGTATATTTTGGTGATGTATATACCAATAAAGCAACAGGTACACACAACAATAATGGTGATTTATATTTAAACAATAATTTTGTTAATAATGGTACCACAACAGCTATTTCGGGTACTACATTTTTTAAGAGTTCTGTTAATGATGTTTTAAATATTTCGGGAGTAACAGATAGTATTTTCTTTTATAATTTAGAAATAGATATTATAGGCGCAACAAAAAAAGGCGTTTCAGTTGCCGATAATTTTGGAATAATTGTTAATAATGCTGTCTCTCTAAAAAGTGGTGATTTACGCTTAGTAGGCGATGCACAACTAGTGCAAACGCATACAGGGGCAAATTCTAATACTTCAGTTTTAGGAAAGTTGCTAAAAGATCAACAAGGTAATTCCTCTGCATTCAGTTATAATTATTTCTCTTCTCCAATAAATAATAGTGGTACTTATTTAATTTCAGATATTTTGTTTGATGGTACAGACTCTAGTGTGAACTCGTTTACGCCACAATCAATATTATTTAATTCAGGGTCTCCTTATAACGGTTTACCTTCTATAGTAGATGGTAGTGGATACGTAACTACTCCTTTAACCATAAATACTAACTGGTTATATAAATATACAAGAGGTAGTAATGGCGAATATGCAAATTGGATTAAAATTGACCAAAATACGGCATTAAGTCCTGGTGAAGGTTATACAATGAAAGGGACAAATACACTCGCTGCAAATCAAAATTATACCTTTAAAGGAGTTCCGAATGATGGAGAATATCTGTTCCCAATAAGTGCAGGAGAATCATCATTATTAGGAAATCCTTATCCATCTGCAATTGACTCACACAAATTTATCAATGATAACTTAGCAGTATTTGATGGCACCTTACATTTTTGGTGTGATGGTGGTTCTACTTCTCATAATCTATCAGACTATTTAGGAGGATATGCTACTGTAAATCTCACTGCAGGTGTTGCGCCTTCATTAGCATCTAGTTTAGTAGCAGGTTTAGGAAATTCTAATGGAGTTACAGCTCCTACACAATATATGGCAGTTGGACAAGGGTTTTTTATTGAAGCTACTGGAACTGGTAATATTATATTCAAAAATTCTCAAAGAGTTTTTAAAACTGAAAGTTCTGGAGACTCCTATCAATACAAAATTGATGATTCTAAAAAAGCACAGCAAAATAATAATATCGCTGCTAATAGTTTTATAAGAATAGGATATGAAGACCCTGATAGTTTTCACAGACAATTAGTTTTAGGTTTTCTACCAGACTCACCAGCAAATTTAAGTTATAACCCAGGTTATGATGCTCTCATGCCAAATCCCAGAGAAGATGAATTGTTTTATATAATTGATAATGACTTAACTAAAAAATATGTTATTCAAGGTGTTGGTACATATATTAATACCTATGAGTTTCCTTTGGGTCTCATCATTACACAGGCTGGCACACATACAATTATGCTAGATGCTCTTGAAGGGTTTAGTGATACCGTTTATATAAAAGATACAGTATTAAATACAACTTATAATTTATCATTATCAGATTTTAACCCAAACTTACCTCCTGGAGAATATTTAGACAGATTTAAAATTGTATTCAAAGAAGCAACTTTAAATGTAAGTACATTAAATAGAAAGGCTATAAATGTGTATTACAATGGCAATAATAGCATCGTCATTAATAATAAAAGTAAAATACCATTAAACCATATATCAATATATAATGTTCTAGGTCAAAAAATAATAGAGGTTGAACAAACAGAAATTAAACAAACAGAAATAACAATTCCTTTTTCATATCAAGAAGGTCTGTTTTTTGTTCTTATTGAATCAAATCAAGGTAAAGAAACATATAAAATAATAAATTAATACTCAAAAAAATGAAACATATTAATCTTAAAGTTACAGGACTAATTTTGGCAACTGCTTTATTTATAAATAGTACTGCTTTTGCACAAGTCGGTATAGGTACTACAACTCCAGATGCATCATCAATGCTTGATGTACAATCTACAACTAAAGGGATATTAATTCCAAGAATGCTTACAAGCCAAAGAACTAGTATAGCTTCTCCTGTAACAGGACTTTTAGTGTTTGATACAGACACACAAAGCTTTTGGTTTTACAGTGGCTCATGGATTGAATTGGCAACTGGTTCTCCTGATAAAATAGTTGACGCTGATAATGATACAAAAATTGAGGTTGAACAAAATGTCGATGAAGATAAAATACACTTAACAACACTCGGGTCTGAAAGAATGACTATAGACAATTCCGGAAATACAAGAATAGGCGATGGTACAAATAATACGTACATAGAAAATGATGGGTCATTAAGTTATGAAGGGACTGCAACACGTTGGGATGATATTAAAGTTCCCGTTACTTCGACTAAAAAAGAAGGTACAAAACCACCAGGGTATGATATTTTTAAAAATAATGGCTCTGGAAGTCAAGGTGTTATATCCTATAAATTTGATCCAGATAGTGAAAAAGAATTATACTTTACAGTTCAATTACCTCATGCCTGGAAAGAAGGTTCTTCTATTGAACCCCATGTGCATTGGTCCGCAAAAACAAATGTGGGTTCAAGTAGCGTAGTATGGGCTATAGAATATACATGGATAAATATAGGAGATGTTTTTCCTGATACTTCAACCATTAGCGGTAGTACTACTCACCCTTCTGTAGGAACAGTTTTGGCTTATGAACATGCATTAACTGAAATTGGTGTAATAGATGGCACTGGAAAAGTAATATCAAGTATGTTGCTTTGCAGAATTTATAGAGATGCTACCAACCCTACAGATGATTATAACAATGATGCATATTTATTTGAAATAGATTTTCATTATGAAATTGATGCAGCAGGTAGTAGATTAGAATATTCAAAATAACAATATTAAGATTTGAAAAATAACTTTCTATATATTTAATTCTTAATATTATCCACTAAAAAATATACTTGAATTTTATCTGTTAAATCTTAAATGTAATTACTGGGAGTGAAGAGTGATTTACTAAATCTTCGCCAATACTTCCAGCAAAAAAATGAGAAATGCCTGTTCTTCCATGAGTTGAAATGGCAATTAAATCGGCACCTACTTTATTTGAATAATTTATAACACCTTGCTCTACAGTATAGTCTGCTTGATAAGCAACATCGTTAAGTTTATCTAAATTACCATCTGCATTCATTAAAAACGCTGCAATTTTATTTTCAATTTCTACCGAGCTTCTAAACAATTCATTAGGTAAGTTAACATAAAGTAGTTTTAGCTTAGTACCTAAAACATCAAACATTTTTACTGCTTTTAAGTATGATTTTACACAAGATTCATCAAAATTAGTTACAAAAACTACAGTTCCAAAATCTATGTTTGAAATCTTATTTTTAATTACCAAAACAGGAACATCAGCATATCTCACAACACGCTCTGTATTAGATCCAACAAAAAATTCTTTAACACCACTTGCTCCATGAGAACCCATTACAATTAAATCTGCGTTGTGCTCTTTGGCAACATTATTAAGCTCACTAAACACTTTAAAGTGTTTTATTATTGGCTTTACTCTTACATCTTTTAAATACGGTTTATCTAAAAAAGTTTCAAACTTTTGTTCTACCAATTTCAAAAAGAACATTGCTTTTTGTTGTTGTTCACTATCTGATTTTGTTAATAATACATCCGACATTTCTAACATATGCAAGGCTAAAACTTCAGCGCCGTTTTTCTTAGCTAACTTAGCAGCTGCTAATAATGCGTATTCAGAATGCTCAGAAAAATCTATAGGTACAATAATTTTTTTCATCAGTATCTTATCTTAATTTTAGTGTTTACATTATATGGTCATAGAAAATAGCTGCGTTTCTGGCTGTTTGCGTTGTAATAACAAATCAAAAGCCATGCAAATATTTCTAACAAACGGATACCCTTTTTTTGTTACAGTTATTGTGTTAGTTGTAATATTTAAAAGTCCATCCGCTTCCATCTCCTTAAGTTTTTCTAAAACCTCGGGGAGTTGTGTAAAATAAAGATACTCTTTTTTCCAAGATGTTTTAAATTGACACATTAAATTAAGAATATGTTTTCTAATTATAAGATCTTCTTTATTTAAAGTATGTCCTCTGTAAACTGGTATTTCATTGTTGTTTATTAAATTATAATAATCGCCTATTTGCTTTACATTTTGAGCAAAGCCATACCAGCTATCGCTAATTGAAGACACTCCTAAACCAATCATAACTTGAGTTTTATTAGCAGTATATCCCATAAAATTTCTATGCAAAGTTCCTTGGAGCATAGATTGATATAAGGAATCTGTTGGCAATGCAAAATGATCCATTCCAATCTCATTATAACCAACCTCGCTTAACAAGGCTTTTCCCGTTTCATATTGTTGCCGTTTTAATTCTGCTGTTGGTAAATTAGCCTCATTAAATCCGCGTTGCCCATTGCCTTTAATCCAAGGTACATGTGCATAACTATAAAAGGCTAAACGGTCTGGTAATAATTCCTTAGTTTTTAAGATGGTATGCTTTACATGTTCTAATGTTTGATAAGGTAGTCCAAAAATAATGTCATGCCCTACTGAGGTATACCCTATTTCACGAGCAAGCTCTGTAGCACGCTTTACATTTCCGAAGGGTTGTATGCGATGTATTGCTTTTTGTACAGTTTCATTATAATCTTGTACGCCAAAACTAACGCGCCTAAAACCAACATCGTAAAGTGCTTGTAAATGTGCTCTTGTGGTATTATTTGGGTGTCCTTCAAAACTAAATTCATAACCATCTGCGAGAGTTCCTTTGCTTAATATGCTATTAATCAAAAAATTAAGGTTCTCTGGACTAAAAAAGGTAGGTGTACCTCCTCCAAGATGAAGTTCTTTAATCTTAGGCTTTGTGCCTAATAGATCACAATATAAATCCCATTCTTTTAAAACAGCACTTATATATGGAGATTCAACTTCATGTCTTTTGGTGATACTTTTATTACATCCACAAAACGTACATAAACTCTCGCAAAATGGTAAATGAATATAAATACTTATCCCTTCACTATCATTAGATTCATTAAATGATCTAATCAGTGAAGTTTTCCAATTTTCTAACGAAAACGTGTCGTTGTTCCAATACGGTACCGTTGGATAACTCGTATACCTAGGACCAGCAACATTATATTTTTTAACCAATAAATTATTCATACCTAACAATTATTAGTCAAAAGTAATAGGAAAAAGCCATATATAATATGACAATTATCATTTCAATACTTAAACAGAAAGTAATATTGATTATTTTCGACATAATCATCAAACATTTACCTCATGAGTACTAAAAAAATAACGTTTTTAAATAATGAAGGGCAACAATTACTGGGTCGATTAGAGCTTCCTCCAAATCAAAAGCCACATAATTTTGTGATTTTTGCACACTGCTTTACGTGTAATAAAAATCTATCAGCCGTTAAAAATATAAGTCGTGCTTTAAGCTCAAATGGTTTTGGAGTTCTACGTTTTGATTTTACAGGTTTAGGCGAAAGTGATGGTGATTTTTCAGATACTAATTTCTCTGGGAATGTTGAAGATTTAATTAGTGCAGCCCATTTCTTAGAAACAAATTACAAATCTCCAACGCTTATCGTTGGTCATTCTCTTGGTGGGGCTGCTGCTATTTTTGCTGCAACAAAGATTAGTTCCATAAAAGCCATTGCAACTGTTGCTGCTCCGTCAAATCCAAAACATGTACAACGTATTTTGCAAACTAGTGTTTCAGAAATAGAAGCTAACGGCAAAGCCATTGTAAATTTAAGTGGTCGTGATATTACAATTAAAAAACAGTTTTTAGACGATTTAAAAGCTAAATCACTTCCTAAAATAGCAAAAAATTTACGCAAAGCTTTATTGGTTATGCATTCGCCACAAGACACTATTGTATCCATTAAAAATGCAGAAGATATTTATAAGTTAGCACATCATCCAAAAAGTTTTATATCCCTTAATGGTGCCGATCATTTATTATCAAATAAAATAGATTCTATTTATGTAGGCAACGTCATTTCAGGTTGGGCAAAACGTTATGTAAATAGTGTTGAAGAAAAGCAACTAAAAACTAATCTACAAGTTGTAGCCAGTTTAGATAGTGACGATAGTTATACCACCCAATTAAAAGTTGGAAATCATTATATGCTAGCTGATGAGCCTTTAGACTATGGCGGCAACGATTTTGGTCCTTCGCCATATGAATTGGTTTCAGCCGGATTATCGGCTTGCACTGCAATGACCATTCAAATGTATGCCAAACGCAAAGGCTGGCATATTGAAAACATTGAAGTGCATACCGACTATGGAAAAAATCATGCTGAAGACTGCAACCATTGTGACGAAAACTCAGCTAAAATAGATACGTTTAATAGAGAAATAAAATTAGACAGTACCCTTGACGACACACAAATAAAGCGCATTTTACAAATTGCCGATAAATGTCCTGTACATAAAACATTGCTTAGTAAAACTCAAATCATAACAAATTTAATTAGGTCATAGAAATTTGCAATTCGCTAAATATTGACTTAAATTTAATCTCAAATTATAATTATTTATATAAATCATGAAAAAAACTTCCATTTTTGCTCTAGCATTTACATTGGTTTTTGCTTTAGCTTGTAAAAAAGAAAAAAAAGAATCAGATTCTAACTCAGAAACAAAAGTAGAAAGCCCAGAAACAAAGAAGATTGTAGACCCAAGTACCAATGATGGAAAGAAAGTTTGGGTAGTTTTAGATTCCAAAAGTGGCAGTTCTGTTACCGGAAATGCAATTTTTGAACAAGAAGGCAGTATTGTAACAATGATAGCAACTTTAAGCGGGTTAAGCGAAGGTACTCATGCTTTTCATTTACATCAAAAAGCCGACTGTTCTTCTGACGATGGAAAATCTTCTGGAGGTCATTGGAATCCAACAGCACAGCCTCATGGCAAATGGGGTGCTTCAGAAGGTTTTCATTTAGGTGATATAGGTAATTTTGAAGCCGATGCATCTGGTAATGCTACCGTTACTTTCGAAACTAATAAATGGTGTATAGGCTGCGGGGATGAAAAGAAAGATATTTTAGGAAAAGCTGTTATTGTACATCAAGGTACTGATGATTATACTTCACAACCAAGTGGTGCTGCAGGCACTCGAGTAAGCTGTGGTGGAGTTATTGAATAAAACTTAACATAAAGTACTAATAAGCTGCTTTTACGAGCAGCTTTTTTTATTTTTAAGCTTTAGAAAAACCAATATTATAATGAACCCATCTGCTACTGGTTGGATTAAAAAATTACAACAAGTAATATCTAAAGAGAATTCTTTTTTAAACTTTTCAAAAGAACAATTTTATGTTGCGCTTAGATGTAGTGGATTTATTTATGGCCATAATATTAAAAGTATTAGTACTAGTATAAAAAAAACAGATCTTTCCGACGAAGAAATTTGCAAAGTAAATCTCTTCTTAGCCCTTAAATATATTCATCATAATACACATTCTAAAAGAGACCTCATTGAAAGCATTATTGATTTTTATACCGAAATAGATGCTCATAAAACATCTATCTTTCAAGGACTTCTGGGAGGAAAAAAATCGCGATTACAATTAGAAAAAATAATACATAAACGCATACAGATTAATGATAACATAATTACAAAAAACTTCAACTATTTTGTCATTAACGCTTTGCTATTTATGGATGTTTTGGCATATAACCAATACCTGAAAACGCAACATATTTCAAGTAATTATATTAAAAACTTAGAGGCTGCCATTGAAGTTATTTCTTTAGATGTACTACAATCAAAAGTTATAAAAACCGAATACGATGAGAGCTTAATTAAACTGTTTATTTCTTCCAGACGCTACCAAAATAATGCACAGATAAGCTATATACAAGCCATAGCGTTTTTAAACGTTTATTTTGAAAAACAATATATTTTGGATATTGCATGTATGGCTACTTGGGGAGATAAAATTATTGATAAAGATGAGCAACAATTTTTATATCAATTAGGTAAAGATTCAAAGTTGGAGCACGACTTAGTTACACAATCTATAGAAGCAGTGAACTCCTTTTACACGACCAACAAAGACAATATTGCCTTATTAAGTTCAAAAAATATTATAAAAACATTTTACGACAATTCTAGTAAACTAGTAAGCAAACTTATTAATAGAAACGGTAAGCGTTTAAAAAAAGAGTTGATTCAAAGCAAAGATCTTATGGTTTTACTTTCACAATCTACAGTTAGAGATTTAAACAACGACGAACAAAAAAAAGTACAAGAACAATTATTTGACATTTTTAAATCCATACCAAGTTTAGCAATTTTTATATTGCCAGGAGGTGCTTTACTCCTGCCGCTATTTGTTAAATTTATACCTAAATTATTACCGTCGTCTTTTGATGATAATAGGATTGAAGATGATAACTAAAACCATTACCTTTACATTATGGCATTAACAAACAACGATATTTTTAAAAAATTACGAGTAGCTCACAAACTACGCGATGATGATATTGTAAAAATTTGCGCTTTAAAAGATTTTAGAGTTTCTAAAAGCGAAATCGGTGCTATTTTTAGAAATGAAAACCATCCCAAATACATGGAATGTGGCGATCAATTTTTACGTAATTTCCTTGATGGTCTTATTATTCATTTACGTGGTCCTATGCCTCCAAAAAAGACCAATAAAGCATCTTAGTATTTTATGGTATGAGTGAACAATCTAACACCTTTAAAACCCTAGATCCTCAGGATTGGGAACAATCTAAAGCTTTAATGCATCAAATGGTTGATGACGCTTTTGACTATACAAAAAATGTCAGAGAACGTAAAATTTGGCAAGAAATGCCACAGCATGTTTTAAATACTTTTAAAACGCCTTTACCACAACAACCTAGTAATGCTGAGGCTGTTTATAAAGAACTTCAGGAAACTGTATTGCCTTATCCCATGGGAAATATTCATCCGCGGTTTTGGGCTTGGTATATGGGCAGTGGAACCATTTCGGGCGTTATGGGCGATTTTTGGGCATCCATACTCAATCCAAATTTAGGAGGCGGTAATCATGCGGCACATAAAATTGAAGAACAGGTTATGCGATGGATTAAGGAGATTATAGAGTTCCCTAAATCGGCAAGCGGCCTTTTAGTAAGTGGCGGGTCCATGGCAAATTATGCAGCATTAGCAGTGGCTCGAAATGTAAAAGCAGGTTATGATATTCGTGCTGAAGGATTAAAAGAAAACAATTTGGTGTTTTATGCTTCTACCGAAATTCATAGCTGCAATACTAAAGCCATAGAACTTTTAGGATTAGGAACCAAAGGACTTAAAAAAATTGCTGTCAATGATGATTATTCGATAAACATTAAGGCTTTAAAAAATCAAATAGCTAAAGATAAAGCAAATGGTTTACAACCTATTTGTATTATTGGAACTTCAGGAACTGTTAATACCGGAGCCATAGACAATTTAAATGCTATTGCCGATATCTGTAAAGAAGAAAACCTTTGGTTTCATGTAGATGGCGCTATTGGTGCTATTGCCATGTTATCACATAAAGTTAAACCCCAACTTAAAGGCATTGAACGTGCCGATTCTGTAGCTCTAGATTTGCACAAATGGTTACATATGCCTTTCGAAGTAGGTTGTGTAATGATAAAAGATAGTGTTGAACACAGAAACACGTTTTCATTAATCCCAGAATATTTGGCTAAAAACACGAGAGGATTAGCTTCAGGAGACGATTGGTTTAGTGAATATGGATTACAACTTTCCAGACGTTTTAGAGCATTAAAAGTTTGGATGTCGCTTAAGGAACATGGTAGTGAACGATTTGGCAGAATGATTTCAAGAAATGTAGAGCAGGCAAATTATTTAGGGCAACTCGTAAATCAGCATGATAATTTAGAACTCATTGCTCCTATTGGTTTAGATATTGTGTGTTTTAGATATAATCCTGGAGGATTGGATTTAAACGCTTTGAACGAATTGAACAAAGAAATTAAATTACTAATTGAAGAACGCGGTATTGCCATACCAGGTTATACGACGCTGAATAATATATATTGCATTCGTTGTGCTATTTCTAGCCATCGTGTTACTAGTGAAGATTTTGATGTTTTGATAGAGCATGTTTTAAGTATAGGAAAAGAATATTTAATTTCCTAACTGTAACATTCTACTTAAAATTGAATCTTATAAAAAAGATCAATCAACCTAAAATAGCTATGAAATTAAATCAAAAATTTACTGCTCTAACATTTTTTATTCTTCCAATCTTTATTTTTGCTCAAATAGAAAATACGTTTAATGGTGTTAAACTAGAGGAATCAATAGAAATAGTAAAGCAAAAGTTAAGTGATATAGCAGAAGTGACAAATATCATTTCGGTAGAAAATCCAAGTTTCCCATTAGCTAAATCCACCGAAGAACACATTATTTGTACCAATATAAAAACCAAAAATGGAACAATTAAAAGAGCTGTTTTTACTTTCGCAGATGATAAATTGAGTTATATTGAAGCAAGAGGAAATACTTATAACGTATTTGCGAGTAAACGTAAAGATACAGCTAGAACTTATATGGATTATGACGTTTATTTTAAAGACAAGTTGTTTTTAAACAAGAAAAAAGACATTGCTTGGATTTTAAATCAGAAGGCGATGCATACTAACTTATTTACTTGGGAAAACCCTTATTTAAATTCAGATTATAAAATAAAGGCTGTTACAAATTCATCTGACAAAATTCCTTCATTTCTTAAAATGGGAGCATCTATAGAAGAACTTAAACCATTGTTTGAATCCAATAGTAGTTTTACTAATACTGAAGAACTGGATGGTTCCGATCCTAATGCACAATTACAAATAAACTGTTTTGGTGTAGAATATCTTGGGTTTCCAAGAAAAGTAGAAGCTCGGTTTGGGGATAATAAACTCAATGTCGTTTGGATATTAACAGCAAAAGGAGAAGAAGATCGTATTAATAAAGCTTTAATAGCTCAATATGGCAAACCTATTTATACAAATGATGATTGGGAAATTTATAATAACTGGCAAGTTGGTTTAAGAAAAGATAAACCAGAAGTATTACTGATGACACAAAAAATTGGCCTTGAATACAAAACAAGCTATTTTAATCAGTAACTTAGTCTAACCAGGCTTTAAAATCCTTTACACGTTCTCGTGCTACAATAACCTTTTGCTCGTTATATGTTATGAGTTTTATTTGTAAGCGTGAGTTGGTATAGCTTACCATATCTTTTATAGCATTAATGTTTACAAAGAATTTTCGGTTAATTCTAAAAAATGTTTGCGGTTCTAATTCATTCTCAAGTTTATCTAATGTGGTATCTAATAAATAGTTTCGACTTTCATTTGTATAAAGATATGTCCCTTTATTTTCGCTATAAAAACACTCAATATCTTCAATATTAATCAGTTTAAGATGCTGCCCTACTTTTATAGAGAAACGTTTTTTATACTCTCGATCTATTGGATTAACAAGTAGTTTTTTAATATCATTAAAATCTAATGTAACTGATTTTTTTTCTGCTGTACGATCTTTGTATTTGTTAACCGCTTCTTCTAATTCTTCATCATCTATAGGCTTTAATAAATAATCAATACTATTTAATTTAAATGCTTGCAAGGCATATTCATCATAAGCTGTTGTGAAAATTATTGCTGATTTAATATCTATAGCTTCAAATATTTCGAATGATAATCCATCACTTAACTGAATATCTAGAAAAATTAAATCTGGATGCTCATTATTCTGAAACCAATTTATAGATTCTTCAACTGAATGTAACATTATTTCAGTTTCAACATGTAATTCATTTAACATTCGCTGAAGTCTTCTTGCTGAAGGCTTTTCGTCTTCTATAATAATTACATTCATTCCCAATGTCTTTTATCCTTATTCATATAGTCATCAATTTTCCTTTTTTTCCAATTTTTTCCAAATAATAAGTCTGGTCCAAAAACTCCCATCGCATGAAAAGCGAGTCCTATTCCCCAAAAAATTGGGGTTGCAAAAGTTTCAAATTGCCAGAAGGATTCACCTTCATCCAAATGTGTGGTAACCATAACTATTAAAAAAATGTTTACAACAATGTAAGCTGCTAGATGCCAATAAAACCCTTTCAGTTTATCAAATTTCTTTTTAGCTCTTAAATAGGCTTCTTCTTTATTGAAATTGGCTTGAGCATTATTACTATTCTCACTTATATTTTTATAATTTTCCATACTATTGCTATTAGAATTTATATTGTCTTCCTCTTCTTTCATTAGCTCATTGATTTTATTCTCTTCCCAGTTTTTACCAAAAAAGTAGTCCGTTCCAAATACAGCAAATGCATGAAACGCTAATCCAATTCCCCATATAAACCATAGGTTACCAAAATTAAAATTAAGAATCATATCAAAAAAATTATCTCCATTATCAAAATTTCTAACAATTTTTAGAACTATAAACAAGGTGTTAACTATTATATAAGCTGCCAAATGATTATAAAATCGTTTAATTCTCTTTACTTTATATATTGCTCTTGAATGAGCATCGTTTTGATTATGATAATGTTTCATTTGTTTTTCTTTAACTAATTAATTCCAGTTTTGTTTTTCTTCTTCTTGCATAAACTCATCAATTTTTCGCTGTTCCCAGTTTCGACCTAAAACACCATTGTTTACAAATACTTTATAGGCTTGAAAACAGAGTCCCATTCCCCAACCAAACATTGGAAACCAAAACCATTGAATAGTGTCTGGTGTAAATTCATACCATATAAAAATTAAGAATGGTATTACGATACAATACGAAATTAAACTGTAATAAAACTCCTTTAGTTCTTCTACATGCTTGCGAGCTCTTACGTAACCATCGTCTATTTGTGATGTTGATTGCATTTTCATAACTTTTATTTGTTTTGTAAGCATTGGTATTGCAACTGCAAAACTGTTTGCTTCTTGATTAATGTTTACTTTTTTATTGGTTAGTAGGTTGTAACGTTGCATGATATTACTTAAACCTACGCCACTACTCTTTTTTACTATTTGTTTAGGTTGTAAATTGTTTTCAACAACCAAAGTTCCATTAACTTCGTAAATTTTTATATGTAATGGTTTGTTTACGGTTACTACATTATGCTTTACAGCATTTTCTAACAAAAGTTGTAATGATAATGGCACAACTTTACTTTCAGGATTTGAAGCTTTTTCAGGAATTTCAAAAATGATACTATCTTCAAAACGCATTTTTAATAAAGACATATAGGTTTTTGCAAACTCTAATTCTTCATCTACAGTTACTAAATCTTTATTTTTTTGCTCTAACACATAACGATATACTTTAGATAAAGACGTTGTAAATTTTTGTGCATTATCTGTGTTTTCTTCAATGAGGCTTGTAAGGACATTTAAGCTATTAAACAAAAAATGCGGGTCTAATTGATTTTTTAAAGCATCAAATTTTGCACTTGCTGTTCCAGCTATAATTTTTTGTTCTTTAACCTTGTTTTTTTGTAATTCCTGATAAAAGAAAAAAGCATGAAAAAAAAGAGATGCTGTAAATGTTATTAATAATGTTATAAAATAAATTTGTAGTTTTTCGGACTCTAAAAACGCACTGTATGTTAACCCATCAATTACTGTTCTATGAAATATTCTAACCAAAAACATAGTAGCTAATGTTAAAATAATAGAACCTATAAAACCAAAGACTATTTTATTTTTAATGAATAGAGTGTTTTTAGTTTTATGATGTAAAAAATCGAAAAAATAAGAGTTCACAAAAGTTAATGGTAAGGAATACATAATAAAAATTCCAAATTTTATAACAAGATCAAAGTCGTATACAACTTCTCTATCAGCAGAATATTGAAATATCATATCTATGATAAATAAAATTGCTGCTATAATGATACTTACTCCGCAAACTTTTATAAACTCCTTCATTATTATTTATTACAAGATTCTAAAATTTGTTCAGCACGTTCTTTTCCCCAATTTGGGTAAAACGCTGTTTCCGGTTTAAAGTTAGCAAAAAGTTCCAATGCTCTTTCTACGTCCTTGCAAAAAGGTGTTGTATCCTGGCCAAAAAAACGAGCACTGCCCATTGCCCATTCGGCTTTATTTAAAACAACGCGTGGATTATTAGGAGCTATTTGTTCGGCTTTAGCGTATAAAGCTGATACTTTTGGAGATAATGTCATTCCGTAAGTTGCACCATCATAAGCTACCCAAGCCGTATGCAATAAAGCTTGTAGTATTAATAGCTCTGGATTGTTTTTTGAAATTGCAGTCGCATCATTTAATAAATTTTGTGCTTTTGCCAATTGAGCTGTTAATTTATCCTTATCCTGTTCTCCAAAACTTTGAGTAATTAAAACTTGGGCTGCATAATATGACGGTAACCAATTGTCGGGTTCAGCTTTTGCAATACGTTCAAATAAATTAGACGCTTCCGTTGGGTTTGTACCCCAAAGTTCAAAGGCTTTTTGCATACCTTTTTCGTAATTGGTTTGTGCACTCAATAATTGAGTAATAAATAATACTAAAATGATTGCTAACTTTTGCATAATTGCTCGTTTTTTAATTATGGTACAAATGTCATCTATTAGTATCAACAACTAAAAATAGAGTGACCGAATTGTAAGTTTATAAGGATGACTTGTAATCATTTCTAAAATCACTTTAAAAATGTGTAATTTAGTGAGCTTGTTCTTTATTAATCATTTTATAATATTAAACCAAACTCAATGAAAAAATTACTGTTTTCTGTATTTACTTTTTTATTTATAGCTACCACCTTAGCTCAAACTGATAAACGCCTTAAAGGTGTAGATGACCAATTAAATAAAATTCTAGAGGCTACACATGCAGCAGGTTTTGCAGTTGCAGTTGTCGACAAAGATAAGATAGTCTATGCTAAGGGATTTGGATATAGTAACTTAGAACACAAAACTCCTGTCAATACAAATACGCTTTTCGCTATTGGTTCTAGCACTAAAGCATTTACCGCTTCTATTCTTGGGCAATTACGAAATGATGATAAATTATCATTTGATGACAGCCCTAGAAAATATATTCCAGAATTAGAATTTTATAATGATGATATGAACAATCATATTATTATTAAAGATTTAATGAGTCATCGCACAGGATTACCACGTCATGACTATTCTTGGTATTTATTTCCAACCTTTGATAAGGACAGTTTAATACAACGCATTAAATACCAAGAACCATTTACAGGTATTAGACAACAATGGTATTACAATAATTTTATGTTTTTAACTCAAGGTGTAATTTCTGAACGGATTACAGGAAAAAGTTGGGAAGATAATATAAGAGAGCGTTTTTTTAAACCACTAGGTATGACGCGATCTAATGTAACTATTGACGAAATGGAAAAAAGTACAAATGCGGCTTTAGGTTATCAAACTGAAAAAAATAACTCAAATACTAAAATGGATTATTATAAGATTGCTGGAATGCGACCTGCAGGAAGTATTAACAGTAGCGTTAACGATATGTCCAATTGGTTAATTACTTGGATTAACAAAGGAAAATTTAAGGGCAAAGAAATTATTCCGGAGGCCTATGTTACTGAAGCTATAAGTTCTCAAATGGTTATTGGAGCAGCACTTCCAGATAAGGAAACACCAGATTTACATTTTGCCAATTATGGATATGCTTGGTTTTTGTCATCATATAAAAGTCATTACAGAGTTGAACACGGTGGAAATATTGATGGTTTTTCGGCAAATGTGGCCTTTTATCCAAGCGATAGTATTGGTATCGTTGTATTAGCAAATCAGAATGGATCAAGAGTTCCAAATTTGGTTAGAAATACAATTGCTGACAGAATGCTAAATGTCAATAAAACTGATTGGGTAAAACGTTATGTTGATGCTCAAGAAAAAGCTAAAAAGAATCAAAAAGAAGCTGAAGCAGCCAAAACATCTGAAAGAATAGAAAATACAAGACCATCACATATTAAACTAGAATATGCTGGCACTTACTCGCATCCGGGTTATGGTTCATTTGAAATTAATGTAGAAAAAGATTCTTTATATGCACAATTTAAATTAATAAAAATGTGGTTAAAGCATTATCACTATGATGTGTTTGAACCTTTTGAAGTTGAAGAAACTGGAATTGATACTACAGATTCTGGCCCTTTGCGCTTTAATTTTATAACTAATAATTCTGGAGAAATTTCAAGTTTGAAAGCTAAAATAGAAGCGGCTTTACCAGACCCAATTGAATTTAAACGCAAACCAAATACAATTGAAGTTGATAAGGCGACTTTAGAGAAATATGTTGGTGAGTACGAACTTGCTGGAACTACAATAAAATTTTATATAAAAAACGACAAAACACTCTATTTATTTGTAGCAGGTCAACCTGAATATGAATTACTTCCAATTTCAAAACACAATTTTGCATTGAAAATTTTAGATGGATTTAAACTTGAGTTTTTTGAAGACGACACTGGCGAAATCAATGAAGTTCTTATGATACAACCTAACGGTAATTTTAAAGGTAAACGGAAAACTAACTAAAATGTTAGACATTAAAACCGTCGAATATATTGTATTTGGTATTATAGGTTTTCTAATTTTATTTAATGTTTATCTTAACCTTAATAAAATTGGAAACGACACTGTAAATGTCATTTTAAAGAATTGGGCATATTCAAAATATTTCTTTATCACGTTTATTTGGGGTGTTTTAGGAGGGCATTTCTTTTTAGGAACAAGAACTCCTGTTTTTGGTAGTAATTGGTGGCTTCCTGTAGTTTTGGTTATTATTCTAATTGCTATTTTAGTCTTTATTGGAAAGCGATTAGCTAAAGGTTTCAGTATTAAAAGACGATATCAGTTACTACTACTAATTGCAGGTTTATTCTATGGGCACTTTTTTTGGTCGCAACGTCATATTCCACAAGTAGAATTCCCTTGGACAATAACTACAACAATACCTTGATTGCATGAATGTACAAGAATTTAAAACGCTAATAAGTAATGAGAAGTTTGTAAAAAAAGTACAATATATTCTCATCGGGCTATTCTTATTTGTATTGGCTTTGGATGTGTATTTAGCTTTAGACGGAAAAGAAAACAACACCGTAAGCAATATCATAAAAGACAAAACTGAGAATGGTTGGTTTATTATAACTTATTTTTGGGGAGCAGTAGCTGCTAATTTATTTTTTATCAGATTTAACAAACCCATTGTAAATGGAACAGTTGGTTCAATTATTGTAATAGGTATCGCTTTGTTAATCTCAATTTTTAATGTAGAATCACATGCAACTAATTTTATAACATCGCATGAATATAGCTTTTCGGTATATTTCTTATCTATGATCTTCGGAGTTATTATTGGCTTGCTTTTTTGGAGACAAGGTGAAGAATCCATGTCTCACTAGCTTTTTATTTACGGTTCATTTTCTAAATATTTAAAAATTATAGGCAAGCTATAAGGTACATTTACTGATCTGCCGCGTTGTTTTCCAGGTGTCATTTGTGGTAATAAGCTAACAATTCGTGCAGCTTCTTTTTCTAATATTCTATCTGGACCACGGGTTTTAATATTAGCCACATTTCCGTTAGAATCTATATTAAATAACACAAATACTTTACCTCGAATACCTAATTCCATAGCCGTTTGTGGGTACTCAAAATTCTTTTTAACATGTGTTATCATATTTTCTTGAAAACATTTCTTTAATTCAGCATTGGTTTTTCCTTTACAACCAGGCCAAATGGGCACTTTTTCAACTACTGCAAAAGGCACAGAAATATCTTCTTCAACCTCATCAACATTTACATCCTCTACACTAACAATACGTTCTTCAATAGCTTCTTCCATACTGGTCTCAGTACTCTCAATTACCGTTTCTTCAACTTCAACCACATCTTCAACAACTGTAATAACCTCAGGAGCAGCTTTTGGAGGTGGAGGTGGAGGTGGTCTCATTACATTTATTATTGGAACATCTTCTTCTTCATCTTCATTAATAGCTAACATATCTAAAGTAATATCTGGTTTATTGTATGTTTTATAATTTAACAAACTATAGGACACAAACAACATTAATGCAAGACCTATTTCAAAATACAATCCACTATTTCGATTTAAATCTATGTCAGGGTTTTTCTTAGGTATCATAATATTAATGTTTTATATCAATAAAATTAAAAGATAACTACACCAATTACTATGACTTTTGTTAGCTTATTATATACTATAATTAGGCTTAAAAACTTAATTTTACATTAATATAAATTTCCTAATTTTATACCATATCTTTATGACCAACCAATTAATTATGAAACTTATTATTTTTATTTCCTTCATTTTTTTATCCTCTTGTAATACTATTGAACAAAACAATCAAAAAGCTAAAAATCTATATGATTATGATATTGAACAACGCTTAGATTCTTTAGGAATAAATCTTAAAGTGCCTAAACTTCCTAATGGCATCAATATTGCCTTGGCTGTAAAAAGCGGTAATCTTATTTACTTATCTGGAAATGGTCCTAGAACAAATGATGGTCTAAGAATTACAGGAAAAGTGGGCACTGATTTAACTATTGAAGAAGGATATGCTGCGGCAAGAATAACTGCCATTAACCATATTGCTATTTTAAAATCTGAAATTGGAGATCTCAATAAAGTAGTTCGTATTGTGAAAGTTCTTGGAATGGTCAATGCAGACTCTTTTTTTACCCAACAACCAGCAGTTATTAATGGGTATACAGATTTAATGGTCGAAATTTTTGGAGAACGTGGTAGGCATGCGCGTTCTGCTGTTGGAATGGCATCATTACCTTTTAATTTAGCCTGCGAAGTCGAAGCCATTGTGCAAGTAAAAGATTAATATATTTTAACTGAATTTTTCTATTTAAACAATTAAAAATAAATTATGAAAAACATTCTTTTTCTTTTAACATTAACCTTATTTAGTTTCACAACTTTTGCTCAAGAAAAAAAGGAAGACGCTGAGAAACCAATTCCTATTGCAAAATCTTTTGTAACCAAACACCAAGGCACCTTTGGTAATACTTTAATTAAATATATTGCAACAGCTAGTGAAACTTACTTAACGAATAAGACTGGTGATTCGGTTGCATCCATTTGGTCTGTAGCATATACCAAAGATAATGTAGCTAACACTTCAAAACGTCCTGTTACTTTTATATTTAATGGTGGTCCTGGTTCAGCTTCAATTTGGTTGCATATGGGACTTTTTGGACCGCAACTAGTTAAAGTCGATTCTGATGCAAAAAAAGATGATGGAGCAGCTCCTTTTGATTTGGTTGCAAACAAAAATGGAATTTTAGACCTTACAGATCTTGTTTTTATTGATCCTGTTGGTACTGGTTATTCTCGTGTCATCGGAAAAGGAAAAGTTAAAGATTATTGGGGACTTATGGAAGATGCTCGTTCTGTAGCCAAATTTATGCGTCAATGGATAACCAAAAACAAACGATGGAATTCGCCTAAATATATTGCAGGTGAAAGTTATGGAACTACTAGAGCTGCTGCAGTAGCTAATGTTTTAGAAGGTGGAGGACAAAACATGGCGTTAAATGGTATCATTCTTATCTCACAAGCTTTAGATTATGAAGGCTCTACTTCTATTCATAATAATATTACTTCTTATTTAACCTATTTACCTAGTATGGCAGCCACAGCTTGGTATCATAAAAAAGCTGGACAAGGTAAAACGCTAGAAGCCTTTGTTGAGGAAGCAAGGAATTTTACCTATAACACGTATGCACCTGCACTCTACAAAGGATCTTTATTAAGTGCTTCAGAAAAAAATTCTATTGCAGACAAGCTTTCGTATTTCATAGGTCTTGATAAAGCTTATATTTTAAAATCTAACAATCGTATTTTAATGCATCGTTTTCAAAAAAAACTATTAGCAGATAATGGATTGGCTATTGGCAGATTGGATGGACGATTTATGGGAGATGAAGCAGATGATGTTTCTGAAGGACCTAATTTGGGAGATCCAGCTTCATATCAAATAAGTTCAGCTTATACTGCAGCTCTTAACGAATATTTTGCTTCAACACTTAACGTTACTATGGATAGACCTTATTTAACAAGTGGTCAAATTGGTGGAAAATGGCGATGGAAACCTGTTCCAGATGGTCAATATTGGGAACCAATGCCTGTAAATACAGCTGATTTATTGGGGAAAACCATGCGACGAAATACCGAAATGAAAGTCATGGTTGCCAGTGGATACTTCGATCTTATTTGTCCTTTTTTTGATGCTGAATATACCTTTTCTAGACATGGCATTGTACGAGAACGTGTAAGCATGAAATATTACGAAGCAGGACATATGATGTATGTGCATCATCCTGATTTAGTAAAATTAACCAACGACATTCGTGATTTTTTTAAATCAAAAAATTAAATGAAGATAAAAGTCGCTGTTGTACAAGAGGCTCCTGTTTTTTTTGATAAAGAAAAAACGCTACAAAAGGTAGAAATCATTGTTAAGCGATATGCAAATGACGGTTGTGAACTAATTGTATTTCCAGAATCATTTATTCCTGGTTATCCTCGTGGTTTTTCGTTTGGTGCTACTATTGGTAGTCGTACTGATTTAGGCAGACAACACTATGCAGACTATTATAACAATAGTTTTGATTTAGAAAGCGACGATCTAATGCGATTGGAAACCTTATCAAAAGAACAGAATATTTATATTGTTATTGGCGTGACTGAAAAACAACAAACTAATGGCAGTTTGTATTGTTCTATGCTTTACCTCTCTCCAACTAAAGGATTGCTTGGTGTACACCGAAAAATTAAACCAACAGGAACAGAGCGATTGGTTTGGGCAGACGCTGGAGCAGAATCCTTAACCACCTTTGATACCAAGGTTGGAAAACTTGGAGGATTGATTTGCTGGGAAAACTATATGCCTTTAGCAAGAATGAGTATGTATTTAAAAGGTGTAGAAATATACATTGCTCCTACTGCAGACTCTCGTGAACAATGGTCAGCAACCATGCAGCAAATTGCCTTGGAAGGACGCTGTTTTGTTTTGGGTTGTAACCAATTTATGACCACTTCCATGTATCCTGAGAAGTATAAAAGTGAAGTTGCCAATCAACCTGAAAACTTTTGTCCAGGAGGTTCTGTAATTGTATCTCCTTTAGGAAACATTATAGAAGGACCTTTATTTAATAAAGCTGGTGTTTTGGTTGCTGAATTAGATTTAGAAGACGTAAAACGTAGCAAACTAGATTTTGATGTGATAGGTCATTACGCACGAAACGATATTTTTGAGTTTAAAGTAAATAACCAACCGGAAACTACTAAGGAATAAATATAAACAGATGAAAAAAATTACACTATTACTTTTCGCTTTTGCAATCTCCAATTTGCTTATAGCACAACAAAACGTTTCAACAGATATTGCCAAAGATGAAATAGCTGTTAAAGCCGTAGTAAAACAATTTTTAACAGCTGCAGGAAATTATGATATTGATGCTATGCCAACCCTATTTACTGAAAATGCCAACATTGCTGGAGCTTCTTTTAAGAATGAAAAATGGAATACCTATGACATAACATTAAAAGAATTTATAGCAATGTTAAAATCGAGAACCAACCCAACAAAATACACCGAACCAGTTTCTAAATTTATTGTTCATATTTCAGAAGGCAAATTGGCATTTGTAAAAGCTAATGCTACACTAATATTTGAAGGCAAAGCACAAAGGCGTAATTTTGATTATTTCACGCTTATTAAAGAAAATAATGAATGGAAGATTATAAATGGGTCTTATGTATCAATACCCATAAAAGATTGATAGAGAAATCTAAATTGATTCTAAACTTAAAAACAGCTACCTTCGTTATCGGACAGTATCATCAATTGAAACTGAAGATACTTTAAACAATGAAACCTTTTAATTTCCTACAAATTATCTAGCTGGTTACTTTTCTTATCCTCGCTAATGGTCCAAAAGAACCCTACAAAAAAGAATTGGTCGGCTGCTGGTCGTATGGCACGACGTGCAAAATCCCCATTTATATTTGGTGTATTGGCATATTGATACCCATTAATGTTTTTAAAACCTAATGCATTGTTTATCGAGAAATATAATATTTTTTGTTGGCTTATTAAATAGGCCCAATTTAAACTCAAACTATTGTACGATTTTGTTTTCTGGTTTAAAAATCCTGTCTCATTTGGATTTGTATATGTTCTACCAGAAGCAATACTGTAACTAAACCCAACTTGGCTTTTCCAATCTGTAATGAAATATTTTCCAACAACAGATAAATTATGTGTATTTACAAAATTGGGTTGTGCTTGCATGGGATAGTTTCTAAAATCGCGCTCAGAATCTAGATACGAATAACTTAACCAATAATCTATATTTTCAATGCTCTTGCTATCGCGCCAAAACAAATCGAGTCCTTTAGCATATCCAAAACCATCATTGGTAATATTGGTATTAAAATCTACGAACTCAGTATCGTATTTAATTAAACTATTATAATCTTTATAAAAAGCTTCGGCTCTAAAAATTTTCCCATCAGCATTCAGTTGATAATTTAAAATATAATGTGTGGTGCTCTGTGCTTTTAAATCCTGATTAAACTTTAAAACATTGCTCAAAGGATTCTGGTAAAAATTACCAAAAGCCAAAGACACCTGTCCTTTTTTAGATGTTTTATACGCTAGAGAAAGTCTAGGAGCGACAGTAAACTCTTTAAACAGTTCGCTATACTCTGCTCTTACACCTGCTTTTAAAGCTAATTTTTTAGAAAAGAACACATCAGCTTCTGTAAATGCAGCAGCAATATTATTATTAAATCCGTAAGTGGTTTGTGCAATTGTAGTATTAGAAAATGTTTCATCAAAATTGGTGACAAAATATTCAGCTCCAAAATTAAGCTTAAACCGACTGTTAAAGCGTCTTTTAAATTTTAGCTTTGCATGAATACTATTTTCAACATCAGTTATGTTGTTATCTATAATAATTGTCTTCTCATTACTATTGGTAAAACTAAATCCACCACGTACAGACCATACATCATTGAGCATACCTTGGTAAGTCCCGTTAAAATAGAGGTTGTTGTTATGTAGCTTAAAATGAATGCCATCATTGTAATTAATATCTACTTGGGTTAATTCAAAATTAGAAGCATCAAAAGCTGTATATAATTTTAGAATACCATTATCAAATTTTTGTCTAAATACTGCTTCACCTGAAAATGCTTCATACGGTTTTTTCCAGCCGTTTCTATCTGGAAACAAGGCAACATATGGTGCTAAATTAATATATGAAGCATTTACGCTAATGGATGATTTTTTCCATTTTTGTGTGTTTCCTAACGTAGTGCCAAGGCTCATAATACCAATATCTGTTTTTTCTTGATCGGGTTCTTCAATAGTGTTTAATAACAATACACTAGACAATGCCTGACCATATTCGGCTGAATAGCCACCTGTTGAAAACGTAATCCCATCAAACAGAAATGGCGAATAACGCCCTCTGGTTGGTATATTATTTGTGGTTGGTATATAAGGTGTAAACACACGAATACCGTCAATAAATATCTGCGTTTCTTCGGCTTCTCCACCACGTACAAACAAACGACCATCTTCAGCAACTGTAGTTGTTCCTGGTAATGTTTGCAAAGCACCGACAAAATCACCTAAAGCACTTGCGGTAGTAACAACATCTAGCGGTTTTAAAACGGTAACCTTACTATTATCACCTGCTTCAAAAGTTCCTGCCGACAATACTACTGCATCCAAAGCGCTGACATCTTCACGAAGTTTAATTTTTAAATCTTTCATATAAGACACGTTACCTAACATGGTAAAAGTCTCATAAGATAAATATGAAACAATAAGCATTTGGGTTCCCTTTTCACTGGTTTTAAATTGAAATTTGCCATTACTATCTGTTGTTCCACCATCGTAAGTGCCTTCAAGATATACATTAGCTCCAATAATGGCGACACCTTTATTATTGGTAACTGTACCATTAATAGTAGTTTGTGCGCTAAGGCTAAAATTTAATACGGTTAATACTGTGATTAGTAGTGTCTTCATTATTTTTATGTGTTCGTTTTTTAATTGATGGCTCAAAATTGCATCATAGCATTGAGTCTATAAACTTATATTACCCGAACTGTAAAAATTTAATGACGAATTGAATATATTTGAAGAAATAACTGTTTATGCAACTATCTAAAAGCGAAAAAACATTTACGCTAATTTTTTCCATCATAGTTTTATTAGAACTCATTACTGGAAACATTGAAAGTCTCTCACAATTGCATTATTATACAAAACCTTTAATCCTCATATCATTAATTTTGTTCTTTTGGGACCAAAGTCATAACTTCTCTAAAAGCATTAGAAACATTACACTTCTAGCATTACTGTTTTCATTAACTGGAGACATTTTACTTATGTTTGTTGGTAAAACTGCAAACTTTTTTATTGGAGGATTGATTGCTTTTTTATTAGCACATGTAATGTATATTCTCACATTTTTAAAAAAGCTAAACAAATCTCTTAATCCATTACCTATCATAATTATATTACTCATTTATGCAATTGGAATCTTTTACATCATAAAAGATGGCCTCAGCGATATGCAAATACCTGTATTATTATACTTAACTGTAATTTTAACAATGGTAGCTATGGCTTTATTTCGAAAAGGAAAAGTACCAAATGTGAGTTATAATTTAGTATTTATTGGAGCATTATTCTTTATGATTTCTGATAGTGTATTAGCTATAAATAAGTTTTACCAATTTTTTGCATCATCAGGTTTAATCATTATGTTTACTTATACTTTAGCACAGTATTTAATTGTGATGGGGATTTTAAAACAGGGTGATTAAAGCATTCATTTTAAATATTAATTCAAAGCATTTGTAACAATTCAAAATTTAAAGCTACTTACAAGGTAACTAACACACCATATTGAATAAAGAACTAGAACATAATTTTGTTGAATTGCTGGAAAAGCATCAAAACATTATACATAAGGTATGCCGTTTATATACCAATAACTATGATGCTCACAACGATTTATTTCAAGAGATAACCATACAGCTTTGGCGTGCCTATCCAAAGTTTCGTGGCGACTCTAAGTTTAGTACTTGGATGTATCGTGTTGGATTAAATACAGCAATAACCTTATATAGAAAATCTAAACGTAGAATTAACACACAAGGCTATGACGCGGTTCAGTTTAAAATAAAAGCTGAAGATTATGATGATACAGAAGAGGAGCAATTAAAACTGTTATATAAAGCAGTACATCAATTAAACGATATTGAAAAAGCACTTGTCTTTTTATATTTAGAAGACAAGAATTATAAAGAAATAAGTGAAACTATGGGAATAAGTGAAGTAAACGCAAGAGTAAAAATGAATCGTGTAAAAACAAAACTTAAAACCATATTAAATCCGTAAAACTATGGATGAATTAGAATTATTAAAGAAAGATTGGCAAAAGAACGATAAGGAATATCCTAAGTTATCTTATAATGATATTTATAAGATGATCTTAAAAAAATCGTCTTCTATTGTGAAGTGGATTTTTATTATTAGCCTTTTAGAGTTTGTTTTTTGGGGATTCATCTCATTTGCGCTTAAGGATACTGAAGTAATGGAACGGTTTGAAAGTTATAATGCCGAAAACATTATGATACCTCTTACTATTCTTGGTTACGCAATATTAGCCTATTTCTTCTATAAATTCTTTATGAATTATCGCACAATTTCGGTTACTGACAATGCTAAAAAATTAATGGAAAAAATACTAAAAACAAGGCGAACAGTAAAACAATATGTTGCCTTTAATCTCATTTTTCTTTTTATTTCAACATTTGTAGCTTTAGGTATTCAATTTAATAAAGATGAACAGATTGTATCGTTAATAGACAAAGCAGCTTCTAACGGAGAATTATTTAAATTTTATGCAGTTACAATTTTAACGACCTTATTGGTTTTGGGAATAATGATAATTTTATTTCTTGGCTTTTACTACTTAATCTATGGAATTTTACTTAAACGCCTAAACAAAAATTATCGTGAACTTAAGAAATTAGAAATGTAGTTAAATGGCTAGATGAATTTCTAATTTAACTTTTAACTTTAAAAAAATCACCATCTTCTTTCTTGGTTAAGCTCCTCCTCAACTTGTAACTCTTTTTTAGAGATTACTTTTAAAAATGAAGGATGTTGCTCAATGGCATATTCTATCTTTTCAACAATCTGTTCAGTAGTCTCATTATCGTAGTCAATTTCTAAAGGCTTCTTTATTTCAAAAGATTGCAAAATATTTTTCTTTTTAATACGCAATCCCTTTTTATCAAACGAGCGTCGAAATCCGTCAATTACAATAGGTACAACTATGGGTTTGTAGCGTTTAATAATATGTGCTGTACCCTTTCTAATAGGCTTAAAAGGAGTTGTAGTACCTTGAGGAAATGTGATTACCCAACCATCATCAAGTGCTTTAGAAATATTAGTAATATCACTCATTTTCACTTGCCTTTTTACATCTTTACCTTCAGCCCTCCAAGTACGTTCAATACTAATAGAACCTGCATAAGCCATAATTTTTGGTAATAAGCCAGATTTCATAGTCTCCTTAGCCGCAACATAATAAATATTGAGTTTTGGATTCCACAGATAGCCAACATTTTTTATAGAATCTACACGACCACATAAACTGGCATTAAAAACATGAAACATGGAAACGACGTCGGCAAAATAAGTTTGATGATTTGAAATAAACAACACATTAGTGTCTGGTAGATTTTTAATAATCTCCGAACCTTCTATTTGTAATTCATTAAAACCTCTAAAGCGTTTATGGGTAATTACACCCATAATTCTTATCAGCCATTTTTTTAAGAACAATTTATGCCCAAAAGGATTTTTTTTAAATAATCCCATAAAACTTAAAATTATTTATATAGTTAGTGCTTGCAAATTTAACAAAACTTACAAACTAGAGCATTTGTTTTAACAAGTCTTTGATTTCGCTAAGTATCATGGCTGTTGCTCCCCAAACTACATGCTCATTTAACTTAAAAGCAGGAACCTCAACATTAATACTATACGATGTCTCTACCCATTTGTTTATATGAGTATCATCGTCCATAAAATGTTTTAAAGATACCTCAATAATGTCTTCAACTTCATCAGCTTGCTTTACAAACGATGGTGTCACCCTTGATATCCCAATAAAGGGTTGCACATAAAAATTACTTGGTGGAATATAAACTTGGGTAAGTTGCTGCAATACTTCAATATCCTGAATAGGAACACCTATTTCTTCAAAAGTCTCTCTAACCGCAGCTGTTTTAAGAGAATCGTCTTGGGCTTCTAGCTTTCCTCCAGGAAACCCTATCTGAGCAGAATGAACACCATTATATGTTTTGCGCAAAATTAAAACTAATGCTGTTTGTTGCTTATTATCTGGATAAAACAATGCCATTACTCCTGCTTTTTTAGCTGTTTTTATAGCTTCTTTATTCATATTAATCAGTTCTTTTCTAAAGGGAGGCGACATTTTAAATTGCGAAGCTTCTGCTGGTAGCGGGATATTCTTTATTTTTGAAATCGATATTAAAAACTTATCAAAATTCATTTATGAGAGTCTTATTATTTTTTTGTGTTGTACTTTTTATGAACTGTGAAGATAAAAAATCTGAACAGAAAAAATTACCTACTCCAGTTCAAACTGAAATAAAAGCTAAATCCATTAAAAAAAAAGTTATAACTGAAATGCCTAAAAGAGAATTCCCTGTATTAAATAGTAAAAATGCTATGGATTTCTTTTTGGAATACGAAAAGCATAACAAAGAAAATAAAGTACGCATATACACAGATTTTGGTAACATTGATATTTTACTCTTTGATAAGACCAAATTCCATAGAGCAAATTTTATCTTTTTAACCAAACAACATTACTTTGATAACACTCAATTTTACAGAGTTATTAATAATTTTATGGTTCAGGCTGGAAATAGTGATACTAAGGCGACAGCCAGAAAACGAGCGAAAATTGGAAAATACTTATTACCTACCGACACAAAACGAGGTTACAAACATGATAGAGGTGTAATAAGTATGCCTAGTGGAGAAATTGATAACCCTTATAAACTCGCGTCACCATTTGAGTTTTTTATTGTACAACAACGTGGTGGTTCACATTTTTTAGATGGAGATTATACTATTTTTGGAAAAGTAACCAAAGGCATGGACGTTATTGATAAGATTGCAGCTGTTAATACAGACGAAGCCGATTGGCCACTTGAGAATATTTATATAAGAAAAGTGGAGATTATTGATTAATTTTCTTTATAAACACTCGGCAATGCAATTTTAAACTTAACTGCTAATAATCTCACCACAATTACAATACCTCCAGCAATAGCAAACACCACATTTGAATCAATTGGTAATTTCCGAAGTAAAAAATAAGATATACCGCCTAAAATACAAGCCGTAGCATATACTTCCTTCCTAAAAATTACGGGAATTTCATTACATAATATATCGCGAATTACACCACCAAAACATGCAGAAATAGTTCCTAATGCAATAGAGATTATTGGATGTAATTCCGCATTAATACCCTTTTCAATACCAACAACTGTATATAAACCAATTCCAATAGTATCAAACAAAAACAAAGACGTTCGTAAATAATTAATCTTGTTTCTAAAAATTACTGCAAAAATTACCGATGCAATAATAACATAAGTAAAGGTCATATCCTCCATCCAACTTACTGGAGTTCTACCAATTAAAATATCACGCAATGTTCCACCACCAACAGCAGTTACAAAAGCAATGATGAGGATACCAAAAGGATCCATTTTTTTATTAATTGCAACAAGTACTCCTGAAATAGCAAAGGCAATGGTTCCTAATATATCAATGGTATAAAACATGATTTTCTAAATAATTTCGTTTAAATTTCTTCAGTAAGTTAATATTAAGTGATTCACTCCATTTTGCTACACAAAATTGGTTCTCTATTTACATATTCTGTGTATAATAATTATAATCTTTTAAAATGGTATCAATAAACTCTACGTCGTTAATCTGTTTAACGGCTTTAATCTCTACGACTTCTTTAATCTTATTTCTGAGTTTAATAAGTGTTTGGTAATCTCTTGTAGCTCTTGCCGTAGTAAAGGTATCTTTAATAATTCGAGCATCATTATCCGTTAATTTAATAACATTGGGGTATGTTGGCATATAATCTGTTTTTAAATCTTCTAAAATAGTGTGGTTAATATTTACTTTATTCTTTAATGCAATTACCGATGTCCCTGCGGTCATATCTCCCAACCTTTGGTTTTTAGAGCTTGCAATTATTGCTATTAAAGCAACAACGCCACTCATCATATTTAAATCTATAATTCTAAAAAACCAACGAATTACAAAATCTGATAAAGACGCTTGATACCCATCAATTTTTACCACTTTAATCTTTATAATACGTTTCCCAATTGTTTGTCCGTCAAGTATAGTTTCAAAAATTAATGTATAAAACATCGCAGGTAAATAAAACACAACATAAATAGCCATTTGCGACCAATAATCCATATCCATAACAAGATCGTCTATTTGAAATAGCTTAAACATAATTTGGTAAATAACAATCGCATAAGCAATCTTTATTATCCAATCAATAACATATGCCAAAATACGTTCTCCAACACTTGCTGCTGTAAAATTTATATTTACATTTTGAGTGGTATTTATTTGTAACTCTACCATTAATTGTTTTAATTTGAATGTGTATGAGAGAAGTTGCATTTATTAAACAAAACAAAGAAAAATGGCTGAATTTTGAAAAAGCTATTTTTGGAAAAACTTTAAAAAACCCAGACCAACTCGCTTCGCTTTACGTACACTTAGTAAATGATTTGTCTTACGCTCAAACTTACTATTCCAAAAGTAAAACTATTCTTTATTTAAACAACTTAGCAGCAAAAGCTTTTCAAAAAATATATAAAACTAAACGTGAAGACACTAACCGATTTGTGCACTTTTGGAAGATTGAAGTCCCATTAATTGTGTATAATTATAGACGTTATGTACTTTATGCATTTTTAATTTTTGTTGCATTTGTTGCTATAGGTGCACTATCGGCAGCTTTTGATGATTCGTTTGTACGCTTAATTTTAGGCGATGACTATATAAATATGACCCTTGAGAATATAGAAGCTGGAGATCCAGTAGCAGTTTATAAAAGTGGTAGCAATTGGGGAAGCTTTTTTGGTATTACATTAAACAATTTATATGTTGGTTTACTGTCTTTTATATATGGTGTTTTTGGAGGCATAGGCACAGGTTATTTATTACTTCGAAATGGAATTATGTTAGGTGCTTTTCAATACTTTTTTTATACCGAAGGTGTCCTTTGGGAAAGTGTTAGAGGTATTTGGATTCATGGTGCCATGGAAATTTTTGCTATTGTTATTGAAGGTGCTGCAGGTTTAATTTTAGGGGCTAGTATTTTATTTCCAAAAACGTTTTCTAGAATGACCTCCTTTAAAATGGGAATGAAAGATGGTGTAAAGATATTAATAAGTACATTTCCATTTACATTTGCCGCTGGCTTTTTAGAAGGTTATGTAACACGGTACTCTAATACAATGCACAATTGGCTTTCGGTTGGCATCATTTTATTAACCCTTAGTCTCATTTCATTTTACTATTTAGTTTACCCCTTTATACTGAACAAAAAATTAAAACAAGCCTATGCAATTATATAAATCCAGAGATTTTAGTGCTTTTTTTCAAGATACTTTTGCATTTTTAAAGCAAAACGGAAAGCATTATTTTAAACATTACTTTATAGTAAACGGTATCTTTTTAATGATTCTAATGGTACTAGGTTACTTTTTTACCAAGTTTTATTCTGAGCTACTCTTTGGTGTCATCCTACAAAATAACCCAAATGCTATGGATGATTATATGAATGACAATTTGCGATTATTCGTGCTTTTATTATTTGTATTTTTAATCGTCGGACTTATTGCTGGTCTTATTTCATATGCTTATACAGCAATTTATTTAAAATTGTACATTGAAAACAAAGGCTCTTACTTTAACACCAAAGTAATAATAGAGAGTTACAAAGTCAATATTGGTAAACTATTTATTTTTCTGTTATGTGGTTTACTTATTGCTTTCCCAATTTTAATAGTTTCTGGCATTGTCATGTTTGTGTTAGCAATAACCATTATAGGCTTTCTTCTATTGCCTCTAGTTATTGGTGCTCTATCTTTATTTTATAATATGACACTTATGGAATATATCGAAAACAAAAAAGGAATTTGGGACAGTTTTGGATATGCATGGACATTACTCACTTCAAAATTTTGGGCTGCTGTTGGAAGTGTAGGGTTGTTCTTTTTAATGAGTTATATTGTGCAAAATGTTATTACTATTATTCCGTATATTTTTGGAATGGCAAGCATATTTACAACCATTGATAGTGGTTCTACAACGTCTCAAGATATTGGTGGTACAATGATGGTTATTATGCTAATCGTATTTTTTATAACTTTTATTGTTGGTTCTATACTTAACAATATTGTACAACTCAATCAGGGTATTGTGTTTTACAGTTTAAAAGAAGACCAAGAAAACATAAATACTAAAAGTATTATAGACCAAATAGGCTCAGGTGAGTAAAATGAATGGATTACATATCATTCTTTTTTGTATTGGCATCTCACTTAATTCTCATGCTGAAGTACATACAACTAATACAATGGTATTTCAAACCATTAGCGACTCACTACAAGTAGATCATTCAACTATTTCGCCTCGTTATTTCGAAAATTTACAAGATAAGTATGCTGGCGAGGATTTTATCTACGAAAGAACCGTTGAAAATTCTGGATGGTGGTCACGCTTTAAACAATGGTTGAGTGATTTTTTTAAACGCTTATTTAACCTAACAGATGAAGGACAAGCATCAAACGCTACAGATATTGCTATTAAAACAGCTGGAGTAATCCTATTTCTACTGGTTATCTATTTTATTTTCAGAGCGGTTGTAAACAAAGAAGGTACTTGGGTATTTGGAAAATCGTCCGATAAAAGCATTATTCCTGTAACAGGTATTGAAAATAATATTCATGCTTCCAATTTTAAAGCACTTATCTCAGAAGCCGAAACTAATAATAATTACAGGTTGGCAATTCGGTATTATTACCTCTGGTTGCTCAAACAATTAACTCAGGAAGAGCTTATAGAATACGATGTAGAAAAAACCAATAGCGATTACCAAAATGAAATAACTTCCAAAGTTATTAAAGAAGAGTTTTCATACACTTCATATCTTTACAATTATATATGGTATGGTGAATTTGATGTGAATAAAGAACAATTCAGCAAAGCCAAACATGCATTTATTAATTTTTTAGACACTATAAAAGCATGAACAAAACCATAAAAATTTATATTGTTTTTTTACTACTACTTTTTGCAGGTGCTATTGCTATTGAGTTTTCTAAACCCAAGCCTATTAATTGGTCACAGACCTATAATGAAAAACATAAAATTCCGTATGGCACCTTTGTATTATATAATGAATTAGAATCGTTGTTTCCTAAAAGTAAGATTCAAGATATTAGAGTAACGCCTTATGAATATTTTGATGAGTTTTACGATTGGGAAGACTCTACCTATTTAACCACAGGTACTTATATATACATTGATAATTATGCCAATATAGATGATGTTTCTGCTCAAGAACTTATGGATTTTGTTTCGTTTGGTAATACCCTCTTTATATCAACCGATTATTTTCCACAAAAATTTAAAGACTCTTTATTTTTTGATACCAATAATGACTACGGTTTTTCAGGAAAAGCCAATTTTAGTTTAGCAAATCCATTATTTAAAAGTGATTCTATTACTATTGAAAAAGGATTGAGTGATATCTATTTTTCTAAACTCGATTCAACAACCACAACAGTTTTAGGCTATCAAAATTTTGATAGTATACCACATATAAATTTTGTAAAAGTAAATTATGGGCAAGGAAATATCTATTTGCATTTGCAACCTATTGCGTTTACCAATTATACACTGCTAAAAAAGAATAACAAAAAATATGCCTCAGCAATACTATCGTATTTACCTGATGACACTATTTTCTTTGATTCTCAAAACAAAACAAGAAACGGGTTAGGCACATCACCTTTACGATATATTCTTAGTCAACCTGCTTTAAAATGGGCTTGGTTTTTAGCACTCTTGTCCTTAATTGTTTTTATAGTTTTTAATGCAAAACGTAAACAACGTGTTGTAAAGGTTATTAAACCTGTACAAAACACAACCGTTGCATTTACTAAAACTATTGGCAATTTATACTACGAAACTAAAGACCACAATACAATAGTAGACAAAAAGATTACTTTTTTCTTAGAACATTTACGTCGTAACTATGTTTTAGACACACATGTTTTAGATGAAAAATTTGTAAAAACACTAGCGCTTAAATCAGGACATGATATAAGCGCGTTAAAAAAATTAATTAACCTTATTGTGCATTTAAAGGCAAAACAAATTTGTAATGAGGATGATTTATTACGATTGAATAAATTAATAGAAGATTTTTATACCACATAACATATGGAGAATTTAGACGACAAAAAAAACGACAACCTAAACCAAGAGTCTCAAAGTAATGAAAGCAAACAACCTAAAGAAACACAAGCTTCTGAGCATGATATTAACTTTAAAAACCGCATTGATTTAAGTGAGTTGCAACAAGGCGTTACACTTATTAGAGATGAGATAAGTAAAGTTATTGTGGGACAAGAAAGCATGATAGATATGCTCATCGCTTCTATTTTAGCCAATGGGCATTCGCTTATAGAAGGTGTTCCTGGAGTTGCCAAAACAATTTCAGCTAAACTATTAGCAAAGTCCCTAAACATTGGTTTTAGTCGCATACAATTTACACCCGATTTAATGCCAAGTGATATTTTAGGAACCTCCGTTTTTAATTTAAAAACTACCGAGTTCGATTTTAAAAAAGGTCCCATTTTTTCAAATATGATTCTCATAGATGAAATCAATCGTGCACCAGCAAAAACACAAGCTGCATTGTTTGAAGTTATGGAAGAACGCCAAATTACAATTGATGGTCATAAGTATATGATGGACTTGCCTTTTATTGTGTTGGCAACACAAAACCCAATAGAACAAGAAGGTACCTATCGTTTACCAGAAGCACAATTAGACCGTTTTTTGTTTAAAATAGATATTGATTATCCAAGCCTAGAAGAGGAAATAGAAATTATTAATCGAGAGCAAGTATTACAAGGTGGCGTAAAAACCGATCAAGTTACGGCACACTTAAGCAAATCTCAAATTGAGAAATTTCAAGCTTTGGTAAATCAAGTTTTAATAGAGTCGCATTTGGTAAAATATATTGCTGATATTATTGTAAATACACGTAACAATCCATTTTTATATCTTGGTGCTTCACCAAGAGCATCCATTGCTATATTAAAAGCTAGTAAAGCCTTTGCAGCTATCGATGGTCGCGATTTTGTAACCCCTGAAGATATTAAGCAAGCAGCAATTCCTGTATTGCAACACCGTGTTATCGTTACACCTGAGCGTGAAATGGAAGGTGTTACTACAAAGCAAATTATAAAACAAATTATTGAAGCAGTTGAAATTCCAAGGTAAACTATGATTATCGTAGAACATTGTAACCTTTGTGACAATAAAATTGTTAATTTTAAAACTGGTGTTATTTGTAGTCTAACAAATAAAAAGCCAGATTTCACTAATAAATGTCCGAAAATTGTATTAGAAAATGAGTTTGAAAAACAAATAACAAAAATTAACATAGAATATGAATCAGTATTAAATTCTAGAACAAATCAAATTGGCTTAGGTACTTTTAATTTAATTATAAGTTTGGTAATTTTCATTTTGGGCATGGTCATTACTAATTTCATATTTCAAAAAGGGTTTATTTCAACAATCACTTTGGTGATTTTAGTAATTGCATGTATTCCACTGGCAAAAGGAATAGGAACAATTAACTCATACTTTAACGATTTAAAAATTGCAAAAGAGAAAAAGCAAAAACTAGATAAGATTGCTTCTTTTTATGGTTATGATTATAATATTCAAATTCAACATATAAAAGACTCTTTAGGCAATATAGAACATAAAGCAGATTTGAAAATATTTAAGATTCCATTTAAAGTATTAAATAAAGATTAATGAAAAGATTAAAACCATTCTATATACAAAATCGCTTTTTTTATGCATGCATCACCATTATAGTGCTGTTTGTATTGAGCTTTGTATTTCCTAGATGGTTTAATATTGTAAAGCTTTTAGTGCTGGTTCTCTTGGTATTTATGTTATTAGATATTCTTCTTTTATTTTTGGCAAAAAAAGGTATTAATGGCATTAGGACGCTTCCTGAAAAATTTTCGAATGGTGATTTAAACCTCATAGATATTTCTATTGAAAACTATTATACATTTCCTGTTTATATAAAAATTATTGATGAAATACCTGAACAATTTCAAGTTAGAAACTTTAGTATTGAACGTAAGCTAGCAGCTTCAAACAAAACTCAATTACAGTACGAATTAAGACCAACCGAACGTGGCGAATATCATTTTGGTAAACTTAATATCTATACTACTTCAGTATTTGGACTTATTGCTAGACGTTTTAGTTTTAAAGATAAAGCCATGATACCAACCTACCCTAGCTTTATGCAATTGCGTAAATATGATTTGTTAGCCATAAATAATAATCTTACACAATACGGTATTAAAAAAGTGAGAAGACTTGGGCATACTATGGAGTTTGAACAAATTAAAGAATATATATTGGGTGATGACTTGCGAACCATAAATTGGAAAGCTACAGCCAAGAAAAATCAGTTAATGGTGAATCAATTTCAGGATGAAAAATCACAACCTATCTATTCGGTTATTGATAAAGGACGTGTTATGAAAATGCTTTTTGATAAGCTTACACTTTTGGATTATGCTATTAATGCGGCTTTAGTAATTTCTAATGTAGCCTTAAAAAAACACGATAGAGCAGGATTATTCACTTTTTCAAAAAAAGTTGAAAATAGAGTTGTTGCCGAACGAAGAACATCGCAAATGAATTTAATTCTAGAAAGTCTCTACAATGTAAGTACAGATTATTTTGAAAGTGATTTTGGAAGATTATATGCTGATGTAAAACGAAATATTACACAACGCAGTTTAATATTATTATACACTAATTTTGAAACTTTAGATGGTTTATACAGGCAACTTCCATATTTAAAAGGCATTGCAAAAAACCATTTACTAGTTGTAATCTTCTTTAAAAACACTGAACTTAACAGTTTAATTTCTGAAAAAGCAGAAACCATACAACAAGTGTATGACAAGGTTATTGCTGAAAAGTTTGCATACGAAAAACGTCTTATTGTAAACGAGCTTAAAAAATATGGCATCTACTCTATTCTTACTACACCAGAGAGTTTAACTATTGATACTATTAACAAATACCTAGAAATAAAAGCCAGAGGGCTGATATAATGTACTTACACTATTATAGTATTACATGTTGAAAACAGGAAATAAACGCATGGATTTTGAAGGCAATGGAATGTCAAAAGAAGATTTTTGTACCTCTAATTACACAATAAATTATGTCTACAACAGTTTACAGACTAAAAGTTTAAAGTTTCTAATGAAAATATAAACATTAAAATTAGATTTTAATCTTATAAAACAGGGCGACCAAATGGTCGTCCTGTTTTGCTATCAATCAAATTATTCAAAATCAATTAAACCGTTTCGTTTAACCATGCTTTCATCATCCAAACTGTTTTTTCCTGTTTGGTAATAAAATCACTCATCATAGAATTAGTGCCTTCATCGTTTGCATCTTCAGATTTCTCCAGCAAATTCCGCTCTATTTTTAATAATTGGGTTAAAGAATCAACTATTAACCGCACCGCTTTTTCATCATTAGAAATATTTTTACCAATAGGAACTATAGCTTTGCTTATACAATCATCAAATGTGTGTAAAGGTGTTTCACCAAGTGTTAAAACAGGTTCTGCTATTTCATCGACTTTTATATTAGCATCATTATATAATTCTTCAAATTTAATATGCAAATCAAAAAAAACGTTTTCCCTTAATATTCCAATGAATGCCTCTCAAATTTTGATAATACAATTGAAAATTAGCTAGCAAGCCATTTAAATCATTAGCTAAATCTTTCGCTTTATTTTTATTTAATCCTATACTATGTAAGTGTCATAATTTTTAAGTTTTTTATTTACTACAAATTTAATCTATAATAAAACTGTTTTTTGATAAATTTTATTGATAGTTTTTATATCTTTATAATCTAAAACAATACAAATGACAATTACTCAATTATATTATGTTTTGGCAGTTGCCGAACATCAAAACTTCACAAGAGCAGCCGAAAAATGTTTTGTTACACAACCCACATTAAGTATGCAAATTCAAAAATTAGAAGACCAATTAAATGTTCTCATTTTTGATAGAAGTAAAAAACCTATTGAACTCACTGAGGTTGGTAAAAAAATCGTCACTCAGGCAAAAAATATAGTAAATGAAGCTGATAGAATTCAAGATATTGTAGATCAGCAACAGGGGTTTATTGGTGGCGAATTTAAATTAGGTATTATCCCTACAGTAATGCCAACTTTATTGCCAATGTTTTTAAAAACATTTATTAAAAAGTACCCAAAAGTAAAATTGAAAATTGAAGAATTTACAACTCAAGAAATTATCTCAAGAATTAACGAGGGGCACTTAGACGCAGCAATTGCTGCAACACCACTAGATAACGAAAATATTAAAGAGCGTGTTCTTTTTTACGAACCCTTTGTTGGTTATATCCCAATTAATCATAGGTTAAATAAGAAGAAGAACATTGACATTGATGATCTGGAAATAGATGATATGCTACTACTAGAAGATGGTCATTGTTTTAGAGATGGTGTCATAAATTTATGTAAATCTTTTAAAAAACATGGAGAAGATACGTTTCAACTAGACAGTGGTAGTATTGAAATGCTAGTAAAATTATCAAACGAAGGCTTAGGAATGACGCTACTTCCATATTTACACACACTTGATATAAGAGATAGTGAAAAAGGTAATTTGCGTTATTTTAACGAACCTTCTCCTGCTCGTGAAGTAAGTGTTATTTATCATAAAAGTGAGTTAAAAATGCAAATTATTGATGCTTTGCAAAATATAATTTCTGGAATAATAAGAGGCGCTATTGCTTTTCAAAATGTAAAAATTATTAGCCCCTTACCAAAATAAAAAAAGCGACCAAGAGGTCGCTTTTTTTATGGTTTTAAATAAATTAAACATTGATTTAATTCTGGGTTCTGTTGTATAAGAGATTGTATAAAAATCTTCAATTCTTCTATTTCGTAAGGAAGTAAACGTTGAAGTGCTTTTTCAAGCTCTTTACAGAACAACGTAGCGTCAAAACTTACTTTTTTAAGTACTGTTTTGGTGTACTCAAACATTGCTCTTGCCATAAGTTATCTTAGGTTTTATTAATTAAAAATAAAAAGTAAAAATGTATCTATAGGCTATCTATTTTATAATTATATAACTATAAAGTTATGAAAAAATTTGATTATTAAAAAAATAAAAAAAAATTTAACACCACCGATAAAGTTAATTATTTGATTATTAAATGTTTCAAATCAAATAAATTAATAAGTATTAAAATCTATTATCACCATCCAACAAATCACCTAATCCACCCAAAACACTACCTTCTCCTCTGCTTTTTCCACCTTGTTTGGGCGCGCTCGCTAACACACGATTAGCCAATCTGCTAAATGGTAAGGATTGAATATATACGGTTCCAGGCCCTTGTAATTTTGCAAAGAACAGTCCTTCACCACCAAAAATAGTATTCTTAATACCTCCAACAAATTCTATATCATAATCAATATCCTTTGTTAAACCAACAATACAACCAGTATCTACTTTTAGCACTTCTCCTAAGTGTAAAACTCGTTTTGCCATGGTTCCTCCTGCATGTACAAAAGCCATCCCATTGCCTTCTAATTTTTGCATAATAAAACCTTCGCCACCAAATAATCCTCTACCTAATCGTTTACTAAATTCTATACCAATACTTACGCCTTTAGCAGCACATAAAAAAGCATCCTTTTGGCAAATAAACTTCCCTCCAAACTCTGTTAAATCTATGGCTACTATTTTTCCTGGGTAAGGTGATGCAAACGAGACTTTACGCTTCCCTCCTAAGGTATTATAAAAGGCAGTCATAAATAAACTTTCTCCTGTTAATATACGCTTTCCAGCTCCTAGTATTGAGCCTAAAAAGCCTTGATTTTTTTGAGAACCATCTCCAAATATAGTTTCCATTCTAACACCATCATCCATCATCATAAAGCTTCCTGCTTCAGCTACAACACCTTCATTAGTATCCAATTCAATTTCTACAAATTGCATTTCTTCCCCATAAATTTTATAGTCTATTTCATGTGCTGTCATAATTTTTGGTTTTTATTGATTTGGTTATAAGTTGTTTAGTTTCTGCTTTTGTTACAAAGTTTATTTAAATAATAGAATTAAGACTGATGATTGTTTACTGCTTAACTTTAATTGTCCATTCAAAATTAAAACTAGAAACTTGAATTCCATCAGCATTTATTCCTTTTGAATTCATCCAGATGGTTTGTCCTTCTCCAGTTTCTAGTGCTTTGGTAATTGCAGTATCTATTAAATGACCTTCAGCACATTCAAAAGTTATAATACCAGTAGCTTTTTTAGTAAAGCTGGCATTATTGTTTGCTACTAACATAGAAATATTTTTACCACTCTCTCTAATTTTTGAGGTAAGCATTGCTCCCGTTGTTAGTTCCGCTGCCATACCTTGTACAGCCCAAAACATAGATTTAAACGGATTTTGATTAATCCATCTATGCTTTACTTTAACGACACACTTTTTATCATCAATATATGTTGCACGTACGCCACAGAAAAAAGCAGAAGGTAGTTTAAACATTAAAAAAGTGTTGAGTTTACTGTGTGATATCTTCATTTATAGGTTATTTTTTGACTAAGTTATGCAAAATATTCTATTTGATAAAGTGTTAAATTTATGTTAATTATAGTACTATGTTTTGCATAATACCTTTTTTTAGACATATATTTGCATAAGAGAATACTATACGTTTTAATTATGCTAACAAAACACCATAAAAATTTAGCAGCTATAACACACTTATCTGCGCTTTCAAAATTTATTTTCCCATTGGGTAATATAATAATGCCTCTCATATTTTGGACTATTAATAAAGACAAATCTGAATTTATTGATGCGCACGGTAAACAAGCCATCAACTTTCAATTAAGTATATTAATTTATACTATTATTATTGGCTGTTTAACTATACCACTATTTTTATTTGGGGTACTTAACTCAGTTAGTTTTCCAGAGTTTTGGCATACCTACAATTTTGATTTTCACTTATCCCATCGTGATGGTTTTAATGTTATAATTTTCTCAATACTAGCTGGTATATTAGTAATGGCTGCATTTGTATTTGAAATTGTTTTTATAATCATTGCAACAAGTAAAGCTAATCAAGGTGAACCTTATAAATATCCTATTACAATCAATTTTTTAAAATAAATCAAATTAATCATCAATCACGTCAATCAATCAAAAAATGAACAGTTATTATGAACTTAAATTCTATATCTTACGAAATCTATACGATTACAAGCGATGAATAGAATGCAAATAATTTTAAACACATGAAAATAGAAAACACAAAAGCACAAATGCGAAAAGGCGTTTTAGAATATTGCATACTATCAATATTGAAAGATGATGATGCTTACGTAGCAGAAATTCTAGGAACCTTGAAGGACGCAAAAATGCTAGTTGTAGAAGGCACTATATATCCTTTGCTTACACGATTAAAAAACGCAGGATTACTCAATTATCGTTGGGAAGAATCTACATCAGGACCACCAAGAAAATATTATGGATTAACTGAAACAGGGAAACTATTTTTAAAAGAATTGAACACGACTTGGAGTGAACTACAGAATGCTGTTAACCTAGTAACAAGAAAAAAAACTACAAAAAAATGAATAAGACAGTCAACATAAATTTAGCAGGTATATTTTTTCATATAGATGAAGATGCATACTCAAAATTACAACGCTACCTTGAGGCTATAAAACGTTCATTCACAGATTCCCAAGGGCGTTCAGAAATTATTGCAGATATTGAAGCTCGAATTGCAGAGTTATTTACTGAAAGAATTAAAGACGAAAAGCAGGTCATTTCAATAACTGAAGTAGAAGAAGTTATTGCAGTAATGGGGCAACCTGAAGATTACATGGTCGATGAAGAAATATTTGAAGATGAACCAGAAGCTCGTCCAAGAAAAAAGTCTTCTGGAAGACGGTTATTTAGAGACACTGAAAACGCATATATTGGCGGTGTTTGTTCTGGGTTAAGTCATTACTTTGATGTTGATTCATTATGGATTCGTTTGGGTTGGTTACTTCTATTTTTCGTGGGAGGAACAGGATTATTTATATACATCTTATTATGGATCTTAATGCCATCAGCTGAAACCACATCTGAAAAATTGGCGATGACGGGAAAGCCTGTTAACATTACTAATATAGAACAAAAAGTAAAAGAAGGGTTTAGTAATGTTAAGGATAGCCTTGAAGATGTTGCCGATAAAGTTAAAAATGGAGACTACCAAAAAGTAGGCAACAAAGTACAATCTACGTCGCGTTCTTTCTTTGATGCCCTTGGAAATATTATTATGTTTTTCTTTAAGATTTGTGCAAAATTCATTGGTATTATACTTATGATAGTTGGAGTTTCAACCCTAATAGGACTCATAATTGGGTTAATTACAGCTGGAGCTGCAGATCTTTTTCATTTCCCTGGTATTGATTTTGCTAATGCTGTCAATTCAACCGATTTACCAATTTGGATAGTGTCCTTATTATTATTGTTTGCAGTTGGCATACCTTTCTTCTTCATCTTTATTTTAGGATTAAAAATTCTTGCAAATAACTTGAAACCAATTGGAAAGATAGCTGGTTTTTCATTGTTTGGAATATGGTTAACAGCAATTATTGTACTATCTGTTTTTGCTATTAAAGAAGTAAGTGAGCATGTGTTTGATGAAAGTGTAACAATAAAAACTGAAATGGGTATTACAACCAATGACACACTCTTTGTAAAAATGTCCAACAAAGATAATTCTTATATATCTCAATCTAGACGCTTCTATCGTAACAGAGGTGAATTTAGAATCATTTTTGACGAAAATGATAACAAGAAAATATACTCATCAAATGTGCGATTAATTTTTAGGTCAACTAAAGATTCACTTGCAATTGTAAGCATTGAAAAAAGTGCTGATGGGAATAATTATCAAAAAGCTAAAGAAAGAGCAAATAATATAGAATATAATTATTCTTTTTCAGGAAATGAACTATTACTAGACCCTTATTTATTAACCGATTTTAAAAACAAATTTAGTGATCAATATGTTAAAATAATAGTGTATTTACCAGAAGGTAGTATTGTTTATGCTGATATTAACACCTATTCATTTCATAGAAACTCTTCAAGCTATAGAGATATTCTCGATAATGGGTTCGAAGAGCATTACTTAAAAGTAATTCACAACGATGTTATTTGTTTAGATTGCTCAAGAGATCATGGAAGCAAAAAAAATATTGACATTCACAATGACGATTCATCATTTAAACTAGATAAAGATGGTTTAGAAATTAAAAATGAAGATGCACACTTAAAAATAGACAATAAAGGGCTTTTAGGGGAGAACGAAAATGTTAAAACCACTATAGATTCTAACGGAATAAGTATTAAATCTAAAGACAATTAACATGAATTATAAATATTTCATAGTAGTATTGTTTGCATTTGTTTCAACTTTAAATGTTTCATGTAATTATGAAAAACATAAAGACATAACTGAGTTAGAAAAATATAAGCCAATAGACATAGTGCTTCAAAACAAAATAGAAAAACTAGATAGTATTTTTTTTGAAGCATATAATACTTGTGATTTAGAGCAACAAGCATTACTAATATCCGAAGATATTGAGTTTTTTCATGATAAGGGAGGCTTATCAACTTCAAAAGCAGAGATTATTGAAGCTATAAAAAATAACATCTGCGGGAAAGTGACTAGAGAATTAATATCAGGAAGTATTGAAGTATATCCAATTAATAACTATGGTGCAGTAGAAATGGGCTATCACAAATTTTTTAATAATCAAGAACCAGATGCCGTCTCCAATCCTAGTAAATTTATTACAATATGGAAAAACGAAAATGAAGATTGGAAAATGACCAAGATAATCAGTCTGCATTAAATTGAAGACGATTAACAATTCATCCTTAAACTATTACAATTCAGATATTAAAATTATAAACAAATAAATATTATAAATACTTTTATTAAAAATTCAATCAAAAAAAATACTATTATGACAACTATCACAAAATTTATCGTAGGCATTATACTAAGCATTATGCTTATGTCCTGCCAGTTCAACTCCAACTTTGGTTTTGGGGTAAAAGGAAACGGAAACGTAAAAACCATTGACCGCAACATTAGCAATGACTTTAACGAAATTAAAATAAGTCGTGGGTTAGATGTATATATCACTCAAGGTGATAATGTAAGTTTAAACGTTCAAGCAGATGAAAACTTACAAGACATTATTATGACAAAAGTTGAGAATAATGTATTACGCATTTATGCTGATGAAAACATTAGCTATGCAGCTTCAAAAAAAGTAATGCTTAGTATTAATTATATTGAAAAAATAACTGCAACTAGTGGTAGTGACGTGTATTCAACAAATACTATAACTACTGAAAGTTTAGAACTTCATACCACAAGTGGAAGTGATATGGAACTTGAAGTCGACACCCATGTTATTGAATGTAGCTCTAGTAGTGGAAGTGATTTACGATTATCTGGAAAAACAGATAAGCTTTACGCTGATGCATCTAGCGGAAGTGATATTAAAGCAGGAAATTTAAAAACCAATACTTGTGAAGCAAGAGCAAGTAGTGGTGCCGATATAACAGTAAATACATCAAAAGAATTATATGCAAAAGCTTCAAGTGGTGGCGATATAAAATACTATGGAAATCCTGAAAAGATAAGTAAAAAAGATGGTGTTTCTGGTAGTATAAGAAAGCAATAAACCAATCAAACCCTATGCTCTGAAAATAGGATTCTAATCAATCATGTTTAGCCATCTCAAAGATATTTAACACCTTTGAGATGGTTTTTTGCATATATTTGTTGTACACAAAATAAACATGATGAGAAAGAAAGCCCTTATAATCGCAATTATTACTCTTTTATCAGCTTCAGGATTTTGTCAGCAAAAAGAAAAAATAAAAGGTGATAGAAATGTAACTCCTAGAGAAACTAAAGTCAATTCGTTTAATAGTATTATTATAGGTGAAAACTTTAAGGTTGATATTATTGAAGGCAATGAAGCATTAGTTTTTATTGAAGCTGACGATAATCTTCACGATATTATAAGCTTTAATGTTGTTGACAGCACACTAAAATTTCAAACTCTTAAAAAGATTACCTCGAGTAAAAAGATAAGCATTAAAGTTATTTATACAAAAACTTTAAAAAACATAGAAACACTAGATAATGGTGAAATAAGTTCACTTACTACTGTGAGTTTGGATGAACTTATTTTAAAAAATTTAGGGTCATCAAGAGCATATCTTAATATAAAAGCAAAAAAAATTAAATTAACAAACGGCGATCGTGCAAGGATAAAACTTAATCTTACTACTAATTTAGTAACTCTAGAATTAAGTGAAAACAGTAAACTTGATGCAATTATAAATGCAGATAGTTTGCAAATTGATATGTATCAAAGTGCAGATGCTAAAATTGAAGGAACACTTAACACATTAAATATTCGAACGGATAATTCTTCAAAATTTATTGGTAAAGATCTTGCAGTAAACAACTGTGAATTGCTAAGTGAAGGTAGTAGTACTATTTCTGTTCATGTTATAGAAAACTTATGCATACAAGCTTTAGGGAGTAGTGAAATATCGATTTATAATAATCCAAAAATTGTCATTAATAAATTTATTGACACAGCTAAACTTTATAAAAAGGAAATGAAACCTTAAACAGAAAAGGTGAAGCAATTGCTTCACCTTTTTGATATCCTAAACTTAAATTTAAACTTCAATTGTAGATTCTTTAGCCGCTAAATAACGTTCAGCATCTAAAGCTGCCATGCATCCTGTTCCCGCAGCAGTAACAGCCTGTCTGTACACATGATCAGCAGCATCACCACTAACAAATACGCCTTCAATATTAGTTTTGGAAGTTCCATGAACATTAATAATATATCCCGTTTCATCTAAGTCTAAATAATCTTTAAAAATATCGGTATTTGGTTTATGCCCAATAGCAACAAAAAATCCTGTAGCAGGAATATCAATAGTATCTCCAGTTATATTGTTTTTTGCTCTCACTCCAGTTACTACTTGTCCATCGCCTAAAACTTCATTAGTTTCAGTATTAAACATAATTTCAATATTCTCAGTATTCTTTACTCTAGTAGCCATAATTTTTGAAGCTCTAAATTCGTCTCTACGAACCAACATGGTTACTTTAGTACATAAATTAGATAAATAATGTGCTTCCTCACAAGCTGAATCCCCTGCACCTACTATAACCACTTCTTGGTTTTTATAAAAGAATCCATCACAAACAGCACATGCCGAAACACCTCCACCAAGTTTTAAATATTTTTGTTCAGATTCTAATCCTAAATATTTTGCAGAAGCTCCCGTAGATATAATTACAGTATCACAATGAATTTCTTTGGTTTCATTTACCCATACTTTATGTACATCACTTGAAAAATCTACTTTGGTAATCCAACCATCACGTATATCTGTTCCGAAACGTTCGGCTTGCTTTTGTAATTCTATCATCATCTCTGGTCCAGAAATCCCTTCAGGATAGCCAGGGAAATTATCAACTTCAGTTGTTGTAGTTAATTGACCTCCAGGTTGTGTGCCTTGATACAAAACTGGAAACATATTAGCTCTAGAAGCATAAATTGCTGCAGTATATCCAGCAGGTCCTGAGCCAATAATTAAACATTTTACTTTTTCTATTGTTTCTGACATAATTGTATTCTTATTTATAACAAAGCAAAAGTAGCTTTTTTGCTTAAATCCTTACTTAGAAGTTATCAACAGTTCTTATAAAAATAAAAAATTGATTAATCATAAATAATTATAAAAATAAATAATCATTTACAAATCACTATAACAACAATACTTGCCCTGTTATAAATTTGAAAAGATAAAAATAATTCCTTTGATTTTAACTGATAATTATCATGTCATTTAAATTTCTATTCATGTTATTTTAGCCCTTTCCATATATAGTAATTATACAACTCGATAATTTAATTATGAAAGAACTTTATTTACTTCTCCTATTATTGCTTTCGCTAATATCAGTCTCAAAAATCAATGCACAAAAAGACAATAAAAAACTCCAGTTTTATGGTGATTTTCGATTCAGAACTGAATATGATTGGAATTCTAAAAATTCTAGCTCTTCCAGTAATGATGGCGTTGGTAAAAGAGAAGATCGTTTTAGATTGCGTTACCGAATGCGTTTTGGAGCCGTTTACAATTGGAATGAAAACATACAGTTAGGTCTTAGACTTAGGACTGGAGTCCCAACAAGTATTCAATCTCCCCATGTAAATTTTGGATACAAAGGGTTTGGAATGGTGCCGTTTAATCTTGACAAGATATATTTTAAATATCAAAAAGGTGATTACTGGGGTTGGGTAGGAAAAAATAGTTTTCCTTTCTGGAAGCAAAATGAATTATTCTGGGATGATGATGTTACACCTGAAGGCTTAGTCTTTGGAGCGAAATATAAAACCGGAGCAGTCGAGTTTGCACCTACAGTAGCGTATTTTATGGCTAACAATATTCCTGTTGAGGGTAATTCATCTTCCCCTTTTAATGGAAGTGGTACAGGATTTGGTAATGGTGATAATTATGGGGAGATTATTGGAGCACAACTAAAACTTACACATAAAAAAGATAATTATCAGGGCATTGCATCGGTCGGTTACTACGGAATGAGTGGTATTTTCACCTCAACTGAACTCTCATTTGATGCTTCAGGGTCTACAGGGTCTTATTTGTCTTTAGATTATAATTTTTTAATGGCTTCACTTCAATATAAAGTTTCTTCTCTTATAAGTGAAAAATGGCCGGTAACAATTGGCTATGATATAGTGAGCAACTTAGAGGATTATTCTGATAATAAATATTCACAAACATTTAATGATCTTGGTTTTAGAGATGAACTCAAAGATCAGACAACAAGCCATACTGCTTCGTTGGCCATTGGGCGTTCTAAAGATAAAGGAGATTGGCAGTTTGCTTATTACTATGCCCATAAAGAAATGTTTTCGGTTGTGAGTTATTTCACAGAAGATGATTGGGTAAGATGGGGAAATATTCATGCTAATAGAAATACCAACTATGGTGGTCACGAGTTTCGTATGGTATATACCATTGGCAAAGATTTCAATATCGTGGCACGTTACTACAATGTAGAAGCTTTGCAAAGAAGAATGGCAAGTGACGATCAGTTAGAATCGGGTAATCGATTTAGAGTAGACTTAAATATTAAATTTTAATAATAACTACATTGTATTAGCATAATCTAACAAAAAAAGCTGAACCTAATGATTCAGCTTTAAAGTCGGGGTGGCAGGATTCGAACCTGCGACCTCCGCGTCCCAAACGCGGCGCGATAACCGGGCTACGCTACACCCCGAAAAACAAGTTGCAAATATAAAGGTTTTCTTTAAAATGAAAACATTTTTGCATTCATTTTTTCAGTCTTAAATAATTTTACGTATTAGTTATTAAATAAAATCTCTTATCATTTTGAAAATGTTGAGATAGTTAAAATTATTCCGAAGAAATAATACTAAATTTGTCCAACTAATACCAAAAGAATTAATCATGCTTATTATTGGAATCACAGGTGGAACAGGATGTGGTAAAACTACTGTTGTAAATCAAATATTAAACGAGCTTCCCGAAGGTGAAGTTGGTGTGATTTCCCAAGATTCCTACTATATGGACACCACCCATTTAAGTTATGAAGAACGTGTTAAAATGAATTTTGACCACCCAAGATCTATTGATTTTAATCTTTTAACAAAACACTTAAAAAAATTAAAAACTCAAAAACCTATACAACAACCTGTATATTCTTTTGTTAAGCATAATAGAACTGGAGATACCATATTAACGCATCCAAGAAAAGTTATGATTGTTGAAGGTATTTTAATCCTCACAAATCCTAAGCTAAGAGATATGTTTGATATTAAAATATTTGTTCATGCAGATAGTGATGAACGTTTAATACGACGCCTAAAGCGAGATATTGCAGAACGCGGAAGAGATCTTGACGAAGTTTTATCACGATATCAAAATACATTGAAACCTATGCACGATCAATTTATTGAACCTATGAAAGAGTTTGCCGATATTATAATACCAAACAATAAATACAATACTGTAGCTGTTGATATTGTACGAACAATAATTAATGAACGGTTGTAAATGGTAAATTTTGCAAATACATATAAACATTTTTTAAAACCATTTAAAAATATCTTCTTTCTTATTTTTATAGTGTTTGTTATTTGGATGCTATTTTTTGATAGTAATTCTTGGTTTATTCATAACGAATTGAACAATGAAATAGAAGCCTTAAAAGCTGAAAAAGAATATTATAAAAAGGAAATAGAAAAAGATAATAGAAAAATAAAAAAATTAAGCAATGAGGAAGGTTTAGAAAAATATGGAAGAGAAAAATACCATATGAAGAAAAAAGATGAAGAAATTTATCTCATAGAATACGAAGATAGCCTTGTAAAACAAAAAGAAGATGAGTAAATCATTGTTTAACGAATTTGAACCTGTTTCGGCAAAAGCTTGGAAGCAAAAAATTCAAACTGATTTAAAAGGAGCTGATTATAACAAGACTCTGGTTTGGAATTCTCTTGAAGGAATTGATGTAAAACCATTTTACCATGCTGATGATTTTAAGGAATTTCCTAATGTGTCATCAACAAAAGTAACTGCATGGAAAATTTGTCAATCTATATTTGTAGCAAATACCGAAAAATCCAATGCAAAAGCTATTGATGCATTACAACGAGGAGCAGAAAGTATAAAATTCATTATTCCAAATGCTGATATTTCTATTGAAACTTTGTTACAAAACATAGATTTTGCTTCTACTTCTATTCATTTTGAACTAAACTTTCTTTCAGAAAAATTTGTAAAAAAACTTTCTGCCTTTTCTTCTAATGTATATATAAATACAGATATTATTGGCAACCTTGCAAAGACTGGAAATTGGTTTACTAATTTATACAAAGACCATAGCGTTTTTGAAGACATCATCAAAAATACAGGGGAATTAAAATCTAGTTTGTCTATTGATGTCTCTATATATCAAAATGCTGGGGCAACCATAATTCAACAGTTAGCATATGCTATGGCACATGCTAATGAATATTTAAATCATCTTAAAGAGAAAATTCAAAACAATATAGCGTTTAATATTTCTGTTGGTTCAAATTATTTTTTTGAAATTGCTAAACTTCGTGCTTTACGTTTATTATGGAAAACCTTAGCTTCAGAATATGGAATTAAATCAGACTGCCATATTATTGTAACACCTTCAAAACGCAATAAAACTCTATATGATTACAATACAAATATGCTGCGTACCACAACAGAATGTATGAGTGCTATTTTAGGAGGTGCAAATACAATTTGCAATTTGCCCTACGATACTATTTACCATAAAGACAACGAATTTGGAGAACGTATCGCACGTAATCAATTATTGATACTCAAACATGAGAGTTATTTTAATGCAGTGAATAATCCAGCCGATGGCTCTTATTATATTGAAAAATTAACACAACAATTTGCTAAAAAAGGACTATCCCTTTTTAAAAACATAGAATCAAATGGTGGTTTTTTAAAACAGTTAAAAGACGGTACGATTCAGCGAAAAATAAAAGAGAGCGCTACTTTAGAACAACAACAAATGGATAATGAGGAACTTATTTTATTAGGAACAAATAAACACCTAAATCCCAATGATAAAATGGCTAATGAGTTAGAGTTGTATCCTTTTGTAAAAACCAATCCAAGGAAAACTTTGATTGAACCAATCTTAGAAAAACGCTTATCTGAAAAATTAGAACAAAAACGCTTAAAAATTGAATAAGAAATGAAAAATATCTTTTTTTTACTAGTTGTAATTACTTTACTTTTTAACAGTTGTAAACAACAAAAATTAGAATACCTATATTCTGATAAGGATGATTTGGTAGCTTGCTCTTCAGGTGGAGACATGGAATTAATAAAAGAAGCTGTTTACACTTTTGAGGATTACATATCAAAGCATTATACTTTTTTAGGAAATACAGTTGCTGAAGGCTATAATAATTATTTAAAATTACTAATAAATAATAGGCCTCCAGCAAAAGAGTTTTTTAATGATCATTTAAAAGAGGTGGTTAATGTTTTAAAAAACGATAAAGATTTATGGACTAGTAAAGGAACTCGTCTAAGACTAAATTACCATAATGAATTAGTAAACTGTATTATTGAAAATATACAGGATAAAGAAATGAATACAACCATAGATGTGTTATCTTCTTCAGGCACATTAACTACAGAAGTTTTAGGTCCCGTTTTATATACTAAAAGGCACTTAATGGCAAAAAAAGATAGAGCACTTGCAACTTATGTTGCTCTAGATATGTTTTATACTAAACTAATACAAATGAGTGCGCCAGATTATGTTGAAGAGCAAAAAGAAAATGGGTTAATCTATAATGTAGATCCTGAAAATTTAACAAAACTTGGCACAGTGAAGAAAAACAAAAAGACAAAAACAAAACAAGATAGCTTAAAACAATAATTACTTTAATAAAACAATTATATACAAATTAAAAATGAGCATTAAACCCAAACCATATATTTTTATAATAGTTAGTACAATTACTGTTCTCTTTGTTTCCTGTCTTAATCTAGCAAATGAAGCTCAAACTTGGTTGGGGAATGAAAATGCTGAAAATGTTCTGGGGAAGTATCATTTTTTAGATGATACTGGAACAAAAATTTATTTACCTACAGATTTTGAAAGGATTTCTTTGGCAAAATATCAAAAACTCCTAGACTCTTTAGTTACTAAAAAGGAATACAACTTTGAAATCGATAGATTAAATGCATTGGGTAAAATAGAAGGATCATTATATATATTCTTTGATAAAAATACAAAATCTACATACACCATAAATACAGTCCCATTTTTTAAATTTTCTAAAAAAAGCGCAGGTCAGTTACTAGGGTTAATTCAATCAAACAATCAAAAGATAGTAAAAAATAGTGGTATCACATTTACTAAAATTTCTGTTAAGTATGGTGGAAATATCAATCAACAACTATTTAAATCAGTTTATAAATTAAAAGATAAGAAACTAAAAAAGGAAGCGTTCAATTACTCTTATATCATTTCTGCAAATGATAAAACAGTATTTGTACAACTTACTACTGTCTTTGAAGCTGATTTTGATCCCTTTATAGAAAAAATGATTTTTTAATGGATAGAAAAAATGTACAACATATCGCCATTAAATCTGAAGTTGCAAGTCAAGAATCAAAAAAAAGTAAAGCTTTTTTAACTGCTGAAAGAATTGAGATTAAAGAGACCTATTCAAGAGAAGATTTAAAAACTATAGAACACATCAACTTTGTTGCCGGTATTCCTCCTTATCTTCGTGGTCCGTATAGCACTATGTATGTTAGGAGACCGTGGACTATTCGTCAATATGCTGGTTTTAGTACTGCTGAAGATAGTAATGCTTTTTACAGGCGCAATTTAGAAGCAGGACAAAAAGGACTTTCTGTGGCTTTTGATTTGGCAACACATAGAGGTTATGATTCTGACCACGAACGTGTAGTTGGTGATGTTGGAAAAGCTGGAGTTGCTATTGATAGCGTAGAGGATATGAAAATTCTTTTCAATCAAATTCCTCTAGATAAAATGAGCATTTCTATGACTATGAATGGAGCCGTTTTGCCAATTATGGCATTTTATATTGTAGCTGCTGAAGAACAAGGCGTTAAACCAGAACAATTAGCAGGAACGATACAAAATGACATTCTTAAAGAATTTATGGTGAGAAATACATATATCTATCCGCCTAAACCCTCCATGAAAATTATTTCAGATATTTTTGAATTTACCAGTAATAACATGCCAAAATTCAATAGTATCAGTATATCAGGTTACCACATGCAAGAAGCTGGTGCAACTTGTGATATTGAATTGGCTTACACATTGGCAGATGGCTTAGAATATATAAGAAAAGGTCTTGAAACTGGAATGGATATAGATACTTTTGCACCTCGTATATCCTTCTTCTGGGCAATTGGCATGAATCATTTTATGGAGATTGCAAAACTAAGGGCAGCTAGAATGCTTTGGGCAAAATTGATAAAACAATTCAACCCAAAAAACCCAAAATCACTAGCATTACGAACACATTGCCAAACTAGTGGCTGGAGTTTAACAGAACAAGATCCTTTTAATAACATATCAAGAACTTGTATTGAAGCTGCTGCAGCTGCCTTTGGAGGCACACAAAGCTTACATACTAACGCTTTAGACGAAGCCATTGCGTTACCAACCGATTTTTCAGCAAGAATTGCACGTAATACACAAATTTATTTACAAGAAGAAACTAAAATCACTAAAACAGTCGATCCTTGGGCAGGAAGTTACTACGTTGAAAAACTAACGCATGATATCACACAAAAAGCTTGGGGACTTATTCAAGAAGTTGAAGGATTAGGTGGCATGACCAAAGCCATTGAGGCTGGCATTCCTAAAATACGTATTGAAGAAGCTGCTGCACGTAAACAAGCATGCATAGATTCTGGGCAAGATATTATTGTTGGCGTTAATAAATACAGATTGAAAGAGGAAGATCCTTTACATATTCTTGAGGTTGACAATCAAACCGTTCGTAATCAACAAATAGAACGATTAAACAGAATTAAATCTGAAAGAAATAATAATAAAGTAAAAGCAGCAATATCAAAATTAACCGAAGTAGCACGTTCAAAAGAAGGAAATTTACTAGCTTTAGCTGTTGAAGCTGCTAGAGAACGTGCCACATTGGGGGAAATTAGCGATGCCCTTGAAGCTGAGTTTGGACGTTATAAAGCACAAATAAAATCATTTAGTGGCGTGTATAGTAAAGAAATAAAAAACGATGAATCCTTTAAAAAAGCTAAAGAATTAGCTGATGTTTTTGCAGAACAAGAAGGTAGAAGACCTCGGATAATGATTGCAAAAATGGGACAAGATGGCCATGACCGAGGTGCTAAAGTTGTGGCAACAGGTTATGCTGATGTTGGCTTTGATGTAGATATTGGTCCGCTGTTCCAAACTCCACAAGAAGCTGCCAAACAAGCTGTAGAAAATGATGTTCATATTCTTGGTGTGTCATCACTTGCAGCAGGGCACAAAACGCTAGTTCCTCAGGTAATAGAAGCACTCAAAAACTATAGTCGCGATGATATTATGGTTATTGTTGGTGGCGTAATCCCTAAACAAGATTATCAATATTTATTTGATGCAGGTGCTGTTGCTGTTTTTGGCCCTGGTACAAAAATTAGTGATGCTGCTATTAAAATTTTAGAAATATTAATTGATTGAGTCTCCCAAAAATAAGTTGACAATTTTTAATAAAAATAAAAAAAACCAGATTATGAGTCTGGTTTTTTAAATGGCTTCAAATTCTAATCTTTAGTTTTTTCCTGATCTAAATTAATGAGGTTAGTAAAATCTCCTGCATTTACAACCGTCCAATTTTCATACGTTTTAAAATGTTTTTTAATGGCATTATTTACATCTTCTACGGTTAAGCTTTTTATTTTACTTTCAACATTTTTTTGAAAATTTAAATCTCTGTCATAATATAAGTTATTGTTAATAACACTTGAAAGTTCATTATCTTTTGCTCTTGATACATTCTGAGATTGTACCCACCCTGTTACGGCATTTTTAAGCTCTTCTTCTGTGATTCCATCTTCAATAAAACGAGCAATTTCTTCTTTAAACCCAAGTTGTACTTTGTCAGCATTCTCTGGTGCATATATGGCATAAATAAACATTGAAGAGTTCTTATCATTCTTATCGCCATCTACCGAGATTCCTGCTCCTGCACCATAGCTTACACCGTCTTGCTGACGCAATCTACCGGCAATTCTAGAGTTTAAAAACCCTCCTCCAAAAATAGTCCCAGCAATTTGAAGTGCTGCGTAATCATCGTCATACTGGTTACTTTCAAAAGATAATGTACCTGTTGTAAATGCGTTTTTCTTGTCTGGTGTTTTTAAACTTTCATTTGCCGATTTATTTTCTTGAAATTTATTACTAATTGCAGTAAATGGTAAATCAGATTTAAAATCTCCAAATTCACTTTCAAAGAAGTCTTTAATTTTATCATCTTCAAAATTTCCTATAACTACTAAAGTAGCATTATTAGAAATACCATAAAAATCATTATAATATGCTTTAATAGCATCTATATTTACTGCATTAATGGCTTCAATTTGTTCGTCTATTGACATACTATATAAAGGGTGTCCTTTTTTATAGCGTTGATTTATTTGCCCTAATCGCATTGATGCTACAAAAGTAGGTTCAGATTTATTTTGCTCTAACCTAGCTAAGTTTTGTGTTTTTAATTTGTCTAACTCGGTATCATCAAAAAGAGGGTTTTTAAACATCTCAGCCATTAATGATAAGGTTTCCATTAAATTATCTTCGGAACTACTAATATTGGCATATACTCTACCATTAACTCCTCTAAAAAAGATTGAAGACTTGAGGTCACTCAATTTATCTTCTATAGCTTGTCGAGACATGTTTTTTGTGCCTTTATTTAATAAACTTGCAGCATACTGCGCAGTAAGTCCTTTATTCATTAACTGATTTACATTTCCATTTCGCATTGCAAAAGAAACGCCGACCGTTTTGCCACGATTGTTTTTTTTGATTAAACCATATTCGATACCACTTTTTGCAAGTACTCCTGAATCTAATTTATTTTCTATATTATCGTAAGACACATCAAAAGCTTCGCCTGCACCATACCCCTCTTTTCCTTTGTAAGTTTTCACCATCTCTTCAACACCTTCGGTATGCGGTATACCTATACGCACAGGAGACTTTGTAGGTACAAATTCACCAACGGTTCTATTAGTGCTTATAAAATATTTTTTAACAACATCATTTACTTGGTCTAGTGTCATATTCTCAATACGATCACGATGAATAAAAGCTAATCTCCAATCTCCTGCTCCTATAAACTCACTCATATATGTACCTAAGAAAGAAGAATTCCTATATATCTGATCTATTTGTTTTAAAATATTGGCTTTTGCTCTTTTTAACTCTTCTTCTATAACAGGATTTCTTGAAAAATCATCTAATAATGTTAAAAATGTAGTTTCAGCTTCACTTAAAGATTTATCAGAAGGTACATCAACATTAATATATATAAATGATGGTTCTTTTGTAAATGGCGCAAAAGACCAAAGGCTTGAAGATTTCTTTTCGTCGATTAAAGCTTTATATAATCTCCCTGATGGTTGGTCTGTTAAAACATCTTCAGCAATTGCCAATGCAGCATAATCTTCATGCGATCCTGCTGGAGTATGATATAATGCAGAAATAATTTGTAAATCACCAACTCTGCTAAGAGTTACTCTTTTCTCTCCATCTTGCGGAGGTTCAATAGTAGGCACATCTCTTAAGGCTGTTGAAGGGTTTTTAATGGTATTAAACTTCTTAGCAATTAACGCTAAGGTTTTCTCAACTTCAAATTTTCCAGTAACCATTAATACAGCATTATCCGGACGATAATATTTTTTATAAAATGCTTTTAAATTTTCAATTGGCACACGTTCAATATCAGAACGATTTCCAATAGTAGATTGTCCGTAGTTATGCCATAAGTAAGCTGTACTTATTACTTTTTTCATTAATACCCCTGTAGGCGAGTTTTCACCACTTTCAAATTCATTTCTTACTACAGAAAATTCAGATTCTAAATCTTCTTTGGCGATATAAGAATTTACCATTCTATCTGCTTCTAAATCTAAAGCCCAATCTAAATTTTCATCAGTAGCATTAAAGGATTCAAAATAATTGGTTCTATCATACCAAGTGGTTCCATTTGGTCTTGCACCATGAGATGTTAATTCATTAGGTATATCTTCATGCTTGGGAGTCCCTTTAAACACCATATGCTCCAATAAATGAGCCATTCCTTTTTCGCCATAACCTTCATGTCGTGATCCAACTTTGTATGTAATATTTACCGTGATGGTTTGCGATGAATTATCAGGAAACAATAAGACCTTCATACCATTATCGAGCTTATATTCTGTAATTCCTTCAACGCTCGCAGTTTTCTTTATTTGAGCATCTACTGATAATGAAATTGTTAACAGAAATAAACTTAACAATATAGTTTTAGTAAATGGATTGATGGTTTTCATAATTGAAATTTGCTTTTAATATTAAAGAAATAATTCAGTAGCTTAATTTTTACAATTAAAATTTAAAATTCCTACAATATATAAAATATTTGCTAGCTAATAACTTAAACAAAAGTTAATTATGAATAATGTCTAAATAAAAAAAGGAGTCTTTATAATAAAAACTCCTTTTCCAAAATATTAAAATCAATAATTAATCTATTCCAGCATCAAATCCTACCGAAACCAAATGTTATGTTCTTTATTAAATATATCTAATTGTTTTGTAATTCATTTTCTAATTGTATGGCTTTGGGGTGCAAAATATTATTTTCTAAATGTATGTGTTGATGTAAATCATTTTCAAATTCTTCTAGCTTCGCATATAGTGCTTTAAAGGTATTACAAGCACCCTCAGGTAGTGTGTAATTATTAGTTAATCTATCTATTTCCTTAAAAATACCTCCAACTAATTCATGCTCAGTTTCCATCATTCTAATAGGGTTATTTACTGTTCCAAAGGGAGGCCGAGTTACATATCCTCCTTTTTCTTTAAGGCTTAATATTTGTTTAATGTAAGGAAATAATATAATTTCTTCTTTCTTCATATGAGAAGTTAATTCGTTTGCAGCTTCTTTAAAAAGTTTACTAATTTCAATCACATTAGTATGGAAATGCCCATGAACCTCAACCACTCTATCTACATATTGAATAATTAAAGGAATAGCCTCTTCAACATAGGCATGATGCACATTTACAATATGATCTATCAAAAATCTGAGTTCCCACTTATTATATTCATATGCTTTAGGAGCATCATCAACTGCCAATAACTCCTCTTTCAACGTGGAAAAATCAATATTATTTTTTTTACAAACTTTGTCAATACTTATACCTCCTCCACAACAAAAGTCAATACCATATTTTTTAAATACATGTGCTGTTTTTATATTCTCAGCAACCATTTGAGCTACTGTTTTTTCTTCAATAATTGTCATTTTTATAGTCTTATTTAATCTTCAAAATTACTTTTTATCAGTCATTAAAAACATGACTTTTATCAGTTATCAATTCTTATTTTAAAAAACTTTATACTTACTTTTATACATAAAACCATTATAAATGAAATTCACTAACAAAATGCTTCGGGATAATGCTTTAAATGGAAAAACTATAGTCGTTACAGGAGGTGGTAGTGGTTTGGGCAAAGCCATGACAAAATACTTTCTAGAACTAGGTGCAAATGTGGCAATTACTTCAAGAAATTTAGAAAAGCTCGAAGCTACAGCTTCTCAATTAGAAGCTGAAACTGACGGAAAGTGTCTTCCTGTACAATGCGATGTACGCTATTTTGACCAAGTGGAAAATATGTTTAAAATTGTGATAGCAAATTTTGGAAAAGTTGATATCCTTTTAAACAATGCCGCAGGTAATTTTATCTCCCCAACTGAACGCTTATCTGCAAATGCTTTTGATACCATAATCGACATTGTTTTAAAAGGCACAAAAAACTGTACATTAGCTTTTGGAAAACATTGGATAAGTACTAAACAAACTAATACTGTGGTATTAAATATTGTAACCACTTATGCATGGACAGGTTCTGGATATGTGGTTCCAAGTGCCACAGCAAAAGCGGGTGTACTTGCTTTAACAAGAAGTCTTGCTGTTGAGTGGGCAAAATACGGTATGCGCTTTAATGCCATTGCTCCAGGACCTTTCCCTACAAAAGGTGCTTGGGATAGGTTAATGCCTGGAAATCTTAAGGATAAATTTGATATGTCTAAAAAAGTACCTTTACAACGTGTTGGAGAGCATCAGGAATTGGCAAATTTAGCAGCTTATTTAGTCTCTGATTTCTCGTCATATATCAATGGTGAAGTAATTACAATAGATGGTGGAGAATGGCTAAAAGGCGCTGGAGAGTTTAATATGCTCGAAGACATTCCACAAGAAATGTGGGATCAACTTGAAGCAATGATTAGAGCAAAAAAGAACAAATCTTAATATCTCTTTTCTACGAAATATAACAATCTGTTTGTTGGCCAAATGTTAACAAGTTCCATTTTTAAAACTCGTAAATAATCGTATTTTTACAGCATAAAAACCTAATCACTTAATGGGTAAAATCATTGCAATTGCCAACCAAAAAGGAGGTGTTGGTAAAACAACAACTTCAGTTAATTTAGCAGCTTCACTTGGTGTACTAGAAAAGAAAGTATTACTGATTGATGCTGACCCTCAAGCAAATGCAACTTCAGGACTTGGAGTTGATGTGGAGATTGTAGAAACAGGAACTTACCAACTTCTTGAGCACACCTGTTCAGCTGAAGAATGTATTATTACTGCAAATTCTCCAAATGTAGATATTATTCCCGCGCATATAGATTTAGTAGCAATAGAAATTGAGCTCGTAGATAAGGAAGAACGTGAGGATATGCTTAAAAAAGCGATTACACATTTAAAATCGGCTTACGATTATATTTTAATAGATTGTGCTCCTTCACTTGGATTACTAACACTTAACGCATTAACTGCTGCAGATGCCGTTATGATTCCAATACAATGTGAATATTTTGCTTTAGAAGGCTTAGGAAAATTACTTAATACCATTAAAAGTGTTCAGAAAATTCATAACCCTGAATTGGATATTGAAGGTTTATTACTCACAATGTATGACTCTCGCTTAAGACTGTCCAATCAAGTGGTTGAAGAAGTTCAAAAACATTTTGATGAGATGGTTTTTCAAACTATAATACAACGTAATGTACGTTTGGGTGAAGCACCAAGTTATGGAGAAAGCATAATAAAATATGATGTAAGTAGTAAAGGCGCTTCAAATTACTTAAGTTTGGCTAAAGAAATTATCAATAAAAACGGAGATTAATGGCGAAGGCAACAAAAAAACAAGCTTTGGGAAGAGGGCTTTCTGCTCTTTTACAAGATCCAGCAAATGATATTAAGTCGGTTCAGGACAAGAATGCAGATAAAGTTATTGGCAATATTGTTGAACTCGAATTAGATGTTATAGAGGTTAATCCTTTTCAGCCGCGCTCAAAATTTAATGAAGAATCCTTACGTGAGTTAGCATCTTCAATAAAAGAATTAGGTGTTATTCAACCTATTACTGTTCGCAAAATTGCTTTTAATAAGTACCAACTAGTTTCTGGAGAACGTCGTTTCAGGGCTTCAAAAAATATTGGTTTAAAAACCATTCCGTCGTATATCCGTATAGCTAATGATCAGGAATCCTTAGAAATGGCTTTGGTTGAAAATATCCAACGCCAAGATTTAGATCCTATAGAAATTGCTTTATCCTATCAACGTTTAATTAACGAAATCAGTCTTACTCAAGAACAGATGAGCGATCGCGTAGGTAAAAAACGCTCAACCATCGCAAATTATTTACGCTTATTAAAGCTCGACCCCATTATACAAACAGGAATGCGAGATGGTTTTATCTCCATGGGACATGGTCGCGCTATAATAAACATTGAAAACCATGTAGCACAATTAGAGATTTACGAAAAAATACTCACTCATAAACTGTCAGTTAGAGATACTGAAAGTTTAGTTAGAAATTATCATAAAAATAAAGTCGTTGATACCTCTAAAAAAGAAGCTATTCCAAAGTTCTTTAAAAAAGGAATCAAAGAAATCTCAGAATACTTTGGACATAAAATAAACGTTAAAGTATCTAAGAATGGAAGTGGTAAAATAACTATTCCCTTTCATTCTGAAGAAGATTTTAATAGAATAAAAAAACTGGTACAACGTGCAAAGTAAATTTCTTTATGTAGTTGCATTTTGCGTTTTCCCTTTTATGATTTACGCACAAAATGACGATAAATCTACTCAAGTTTCATTAGGTGATAAAAATGTTGTAGTTCAAGATACAACGTCTAGAAAAGCTATTGATCCGTTGTCTCCTTCAAAAGCAGCTTTTTATTCGGCTATACTTCCTGGTTTAGGACAAGCATACAATAAAAAATACTGGAAAATCCCTCTAGTTTATGCTGCATTAGGTACGGGAATATATTTTTATATAGACAACAATAATGAATACAATCGTTATCGAGATGCCTTTAAAAGAAGACTAGCTGGTTTTACTGACGATGAATTTTATGGCTCAGGTACAACTCCAAACATTTCGAACGATGGACTCATAAGAGCACAACAAACATTAAATAGAAACAAAGAACTTTCGCTATTAATAACAGTTGGTATTTATATATTAAATATTATTGATGCTAATGTTGATGCACATTTATTGCAGTTTAATGTAGATGATAATCTGGCATTAAAACCGCATTTTAATTTTAACCAATTTGATGCAACAACTAATTTAGGATTAACTTTAGATTTTAAATTTTAGCGCATGAAAATTGCATTACTAGGTTACGGAAAAATGGGAAAAGCTATTGAGCAAATTGCATTACAACGTGGGCATTCTATTGTAATAAAAGTTGATAAAGACACTACGTCATACAATATTTTAGAGGCAGATGCAGCTATAGATTTTAGTATTCCAAGTGCTGCTGTAACCAACATTTCAAACTGTATTAACAATGGTATTCCAATAGTCTCTGGTACAACAGGATGGCTAAACGATTACGGTAATATGACGGCATTAGCTAAAAAAAAGAATGGTGCTTTTATATATGCATCCAACTTTAGTTTGGGAGTCAACATCTTTTTTGAATTTAATAAAACTTTAGCAAAAATGATGTCTAATCTATCTCAATACAATGCAAGCATTGAAGAAATTCATCACATACAAAAAATAGATGTGCCAAGTGGTACAGCAATTACATTAGCTGATGGTATAATTGAAAACACAAATTATAAGAGCTGGAAATTAGGTGAAGCGGATAACTCCAATAATATTTCTATTGAAGCAAAACGTATTGATAATGTTCCTGGAACACACCATGTTAATTACGACTCGCAAATAGACAGTATATCCATTTCGCACACAGCACATAGTAGAGATGGGTTTGCTCTAGGAGCTATAATTGCTGTAGAATGGTTAATAGGCAAGACAGGTGTTTTTACAATGAACGATGTGTTAAATATAGGTTAAGATGTATTATTATTGTAACATACATGACAGATTTAGCACAAACTAACAACTAAAAAATTACAGTTATGACACTAATGCAATGGTTTATATTTTTCTTATTAATTCAGGGGATTCATGGATTAGGTACTTGGAAATTATATATTAAAGCAGGACGAAAAGCTTGGGAAGCTTTTATTCCAGTGTATAATGCGGTTATCTTAATGAAAATAATTAATCGTTCACCATGGTGGACCATTTTATTATTTCTACCTATAATAAATCTTATTATGTTTCCTGTGGTTTGGGTAGAAACGGCTAGAAGTTTTGGCAAAAACACATATACTGATACCTTTTTGGCAGTTGCAACATTAGGGCTTTATAATTACTATCTAAATTATATGGTTGATGTTGCTTATATTGAAAATAGAGATTTGCATCCAAAATCATCTTCTGGCGATTGGGTAAGCTCCATCTTATTTGCTGTTGTTGCTGCAACTTTAGTCCACACCTATTTTATTCAACCCTATACAATACCATCATCATCTTTAGAAAAATCACTTCTTGTTGGCGACTTTTTATTTGTAAGTAAGTTTAATTATGGTGCACGAGTGCCAATGACTACAGTAGCAGCACCAATGGTGCATGATACACTTCCTATACTCAATAAAAAATCATATTTGTTTAGTGACGTTTATTCTAAAAGAGAAACATCTTGGAAAAACAAGTTACAATTACCTTATTTGAGACTGCTAGGGTTTGAAAAAATTGACAGAAATGAAATTGTGGTTTTCAATAGTCCAGCTGATACTTTGTATAACATGAACAATCCGAATGTGGATAGGAATTATTATAAACCCATAGACAAAAAAACCAACTTGGTAAAACGTTGTGTAGGTATTGCTGGGGATTCCCTTGAGGTACGTAACGGTTACGTTTATATTAATGGGAAACAAAATGAATTACCAGACCGTGCACAATTACAATTCAGCTATTTTGTGCAACCCAAAACAAGTCAGTTTAATCCTCGTGTCATGGCTAATCGTTATGATATCACTGATAGATTTCGTATTATAAATAACCAAAACACTTATTATTTTTCGGCTATATCAGATGAAGCGTTAGCAAAATTCAAAAACCATCCAAACGTAGCTAGTATCACACCAATTAAAGAGAAAAAAGGAGAAAGAGACCCGAGTATATTTCCTCATGATCCAAATTATAACTGGAATGCCGATTTTTTTGGTCCAATATATATTCCTGAAGCTGGTAAAACGATAGCCCTTAATTTAGAGGTCTTACCTCTTTATAAACGCCTTATTACAGAATATGAGCACAATGATTTGCGTGTAGAAGGCAACCAAATATTTATTAATGATAAACTTGCCAACACTTATACCTTTAAACAAGATTATTATTGGATGATGGGAGACAATCGTCACAACTCTTTAGATGCACGGTTTTGGGGATTTGTACCATTTGATCATGTGGTTGGAAAACCCGTATTTATTTGGATGAGTTGGAATTCTAATGGCAAAGGCTTTAATAAAATACGCTGGGATAGAATGTTTACAACCGTAAATGGAAGTGGAAAAGCAACATCTTTTTTTATTCCTTTTTTAGTTTTATTAATTGGATACATATTATTTAATAAATGGTGGAAAAAAAATAAAGTATCAGACTTGAGTAATAAATTTACATCTGATGTTGTTCTTGCTTCAATTCAAGATAGAATTAAAGCAGTAGTAATCGATTCTATAATTATAATCGCAGCATTGTTCATTATTTCAGAAATATTTGCTTTGTTTGATTCAATACCAAATTATATAAAAATTGTTGTTTCAATAATAGTCTTTATACTTTATGATCCTTTGTTAACAACTTTAAAAGGAGGAACAATTGGTCATACAATTTCTAAAATTACAGTTAGAAAAGATGAAAAGTTAGATGAAAATATTTCTTTCCCTAAAGCATTAATAAGATTTGTTATAAAAGCGCTTCTTGGCTGGATTTCACTAATTACTATTTCTGGTAATGAAAAGAAAAAAGCAATTCATGATTATGCTGCTAATTCGCTAGTAATTAAGAGATATTAAGAATAAGTTGTCTATGTATTAATGGTAATTACATAGTCACATTTAAATATGAACATTATAATTCATCCTACATACTTTCCAAATATCTCACATTTTGTTGGGATAGTAAATGCTGAAAATGTAGTGTTTGAAGTTGAGGATAATTACCAAAAACAAACCCATAGAAATCGAACTTATATTTATGGTGCTAACGGAAAGTTGTCTTTAAGCATTCCTGTAAAACACTCTCATAAAAACAGACAACTGTATAAAGATGTGAAAATTGTTAACGATTCCAATTGGCAACTATCCCACTGGAAATCGTTACAAAGTGCTTATAGAACCTCACCCTTCTTTGAATTTTACGAAGATGAGCTTGCACCATTATTCCATAAAAAACAGCAGTATATTCTGGAGTTTAATTTTAAGTGCCTCAACGTTATTGCAGATTGTTTAGAACTAGATTTAAATTACAAAACTACTAACTTCTATCAAAAAGAAATACTTAACAGCAACGATTTACGTTTTCTTGTAAATGCCAGAAAAGAACAGCAACAACATTTTGAATCTTACACACAAGTGTTTTCAAATAAGCATGGTTACATTAACAATTTGAGTGTTTTAGATTTACTTTTTAATGAAGGAACTAATGCTTTAAATTATTTACATTCTCAAAAGCTTTCATTGTAATGTTGCAACCACTTATACATTATGGCATACATGTATTAGTTCCACTTATTATTGCATATCTGTTTTACAACGCAAAATGGAAATTTGCATTTTTTATTATGCTGAGTAGCATGCTCATCGATTTGGATCATTTATTAGCAACACCAATTTTTGATCCGAATAGGTGTAGTATTAATTTTCATCCATTGCATTCATATATTGCTATTGGTATTTATATAGTACAGTTACTTCCAAAAAAAACGAGACTACTAGGCTTAGGATTATGTATTCATATTATAGCCGATTGGGTAGACTGTTTACTAATGTAAACTTACCTTAGTTATAATTGGATAATGGTCAGACAGCTTATCTTCAATGGTTTTAAAACCATTGATTTTAAACGCTTTGTCCACCAAAATAAAATCGATTCGAATTGGGAAATATTTAAAATTGAATGTGCGCCCAAAACCGTTTCCTGCTTCTTGAAAAGTATCAACTAAATCGCCTTTAATTTCTTTATATACATAAGAAAATGCAGTGTTATTAAAATCACCACAGATTATCATTTTATAAGGAGATTTTTCTTTATGCTTTAGAAACAACTCCGTCTGTAACTGTTGTTTTTTAAAAGTTTCACTAATACGTTTAAAAAGTCGTTCAGAATCATCGGTTTTTAAATTATCAATATCAGCATCAATGCGCAATGATTGTAAATGCACGTTGTAAATTCTGATAGTATCTTTATTCTTAACAACATCGGCATAAATAGCATTATTTGCAGTATTAGGAAATGCGATAGAGCCTGATGCAATAATAGGGTACTTTGAAAAAATAGCTTGTCCGTATTGCACACGAGTGCCTGAAACTTTTTCGTATTTATACTTATAAAATGACAGGTTGACATTATCCTGGGGTTGGTACTCCTGAAAACTGATAATATCAGGCTGTTCTCTTTGGATAAGATTAACAATTTGTGTTTCAACATGTTCTTCAGGAATCCAATTATAGAGATTAAATAATCTTACATTATAATTCATAATTGAGAGATTATTTTCAGTATCAATATTTCTTGAAGATGTGAACTTATACAATGATGTAACATAATTAAATCCCAAAAGCAAAACCAGTAAAGACAAAAGCAATTGCTTTTTTATCTTGAGTAACCAATATACTGTAAACAAAACATTTAGTATAATAAATAAGGGTACGATTAGACTTAATACTGAAATAGACGCAAACCTTTTTGGTGATGCATATGGTAATAAATAAGATAATAAAAGTATAACTGCAATGAAGGAGTTGAATAAGAACACTATTTTATCTATTCCCTTTAACTTCTTCATCAGACTTACTATTTCCCAGCTTTGAATAAAAATTCTTTTTCCTCGCTGCTTAAACTGTCGTAACCACTTTTGCTTATTTTGTCTAATATAAGATCTATTTTCTTTTGTTTATTAAACTCTCCAAACTCCTCTTTAGTATGTCCTGCATATGCTTTACCTTTCTTTTTGCCTTTATAAACAGTCTTTAAATTAGAAGTTTTCCTTTTAGAAAAGAAACTGGAAATGTTATCCATAAAACATTCAAAACCTTTACCAATATCGATACCTTTTTTTAACTGTAAGGCATAAAAATAACCCAAAGCATAGCCACCAAAGTGTGCAACGCTTCCACCTGCATTTAAAGAAAATAGCCCTGGAATATCTAAAATAACTAACACCAAACCGACATACTTAAGTTTAATGTTAAACGTTAATAAACGCACTTCTTTTTTTGGCAAATAAGCACATAAGAAAATTAAAGCTGCTCTTACTCCTGCTGAAGCACCAACTAAAGGTCCTGCAAGTTTTAAAATACCACTGGGAAATAAAGTATAAACAAGCATAAATGAAAGACCTCCAACGATAATACCTAAAAAATAAACATTGAGAGACAGCTTAATACTAAATAAGTTAGAAAACGAGCGTCCTACAAAATACAATACCAGCATATTAAAAAAGAGATGCCAAAAGCCAACATGAGTAAATCCATAGGTTACAACAGACCAGGGTTTTAAAATAAAATCTGTAAAATCTCTTGGTAAGATTAACCAAAACAAACTATTAATTCTTGACAGGCTCGATAAGTTTGCAATAAACCAACCAACTATATAAACAACAATATTGACAGCTATTATTTTTTCAAAAGCAGTTAACCGTTTTAGTTTATCTTTTATGTCATAATTAAGCGAATTCATTTAGTTCCAACGGTATTTATCAAATTGGTCTTTTTTCCAAAAAAACATAATAATAAATCCTGTCAAAGCACCTCCAAGGTGTGCAATATAGGCCGTATTACTAGGGCTAAAAAATGACTGACCAGTAATTGCTGAAATTAAATCTAAAATAATGATTCCTGGTATAAAATATTTAGCTTTTATAGGTATTGGTAAAAAAATTAGCATAAGCTTGCTCTCTGGAAACAACATACCAAATGCTACCAAAATACCCATTAAAGCCCCTGAAGCTCCTACCATAGAACCACTAGTTTTAACATTCAAATTAAACAACGCATTAAAAGTATCTGAATTGATTTTATTTAGGTCTTGACCATATTCAGCAAATAACGGCTGCATTTTTCTAACTAATATTTCACCTTGGTACATGTTATTATTAACAATATCTAGATTTATAATCTTACTAATCAATTCATGAGGCAAACCAAGGGCTGAAATCTCATTCATAAAAGGAATAATTTGCACATAATATACTATAAATGTAAGTAGTACAGCACCTAAACCTGCTGAGAAATAAAAAAATAAAAATTTTTTCATTCCAAAAACTTGCTCTACAGCTGTACCAAACATCCAAAGTACTAGCATATTAAACAAAATATGCATAAAATTACCATGCATAAACATATGGGTAATGATTTGCCATGGCTGGAAAAGATCGTTTTTAGGATAAAATAATGCGAAAAAACGATAAAATAGCTCTCCATTCCCAATAGCCATTGTACCAATAAACATTATCACATTAATGATTAATAAATGCTTTACTGTATCTGTAATTCCTCTCATTATTTTAATTGAATTTTTTATCTAAATCTTCCACATTCATCGTAATAAATGTTGCTCTATTAGTTGGAGAATTAGATGGTTCTTTACAGGCAAATAAACTATTTACTAAATGCTCTTGCTCCTGTATTGATAAATACTGACCAGTTTTAATGGCCAAACTTTTTGCCAAACTTTTTGCTAACATATCGGTTTGGCTAAAATTGTGATCTGGAACTTCATTTTCAACATCATTTATTAATTGCTCTAAAACCATTGAAACATTGGATTCTACAACACTTACTGGAACTCCTTTTAGTTCTACAGTTTCATTTTCCAATTTAGAAAAGACAAATCCTGTATTTTCCAATTGTTCCTTCAAGTTTTGTATAATTGCAATTTCAGTATTAGAAAACTCCAAACGCAAAGGAAATAACAGCTGTTGGCTCACCGCTTCTTTAACTGTTATATGTTGTAAAAATTGCTCGTATAATATGCGTTGGTGTGCACGATGCTGATGTATTAATAACAAACCAGATTTGATAGTATTTACAATATATTTATTTTTAACCTGAAAGGTTCTAATTCCTTTTGTACTTTCATCATTATCAAACATTGAAGAGGTAAGTGCATCTGTTTCAAATTGTACTTCATTAAAATCATGCTGTGAAGCATTTTCTTTTGATTCTAAACCTACATATAAACTTTCCCATTGACTAGCTGATTCCTTTTTAGATGGTGCTGAAAATCCGTTAGATTTTTGATCATTAAATGGGTTAAAACTTCTATTAACTTCTATTTTTGGATTTAATACCTCTCTGTTTTTATAATTATAAGGCGTATCCATACTACTGTTATGCTCAAAATCTAAAACTGGTGCAATATTAAATTGCCCTAAGCTATGTTTAACAGCCGAACGCAAAAGCGCGTACAATGTATGCTCATCTTCAAATTTAATTTCAGTTTTTGTTGGATGAATATTGATATCAATAGTTTTTGGATCTACATCTAAATACAAAAAATAACTCGCATGTGTATCATCTCGAAGCAAGCCTTCAAAAGCGGCATTAATTGCGTGATTTAAATACGAGCTTTTAATAAACCTATGGTTTACAAAAAAGAATTGTTCACCTCTAGTTTTTTTAGCAAACTCTGGCTTTCCAACAAATCCTGAAATTTTTAAAACTTCGGTAATTTCATCTACAGGAACCAATTTCTCATTGGTTTTACCTCCAAAAACTGTAACAAGACGTTGCCTTTTATTGCTGATTGGCAATTGAAAAAGTTCACTTCCATTATGATACATTGAGAAACTAATATTTGGATGTGCTAATGTTACTCTATTAAACTCATCAATAATATGGCGAGTTTCAACAGTAGTCGATTTTAAAAAATTACGTCGAGCAGGAATATTAAAAAATAAATTTTTTACAGCTATTGATGTGCCTTTGGGAACAACAATAACTTCTTGGGATATTACTTCACTCCCTTCAATTTTTATAAGCGTACCAACCTCGTTCTGTTCTGGTTTTGTTTTTAATTCCACATGTGCAATCGCAGCAATACTAGCCAAAGCTTCGCCTCGAAATCCTTTAGTATGTAAATTAAATAAATCTTCGGCTGTTTTTATTTTAGAAGTTGCATGACGTTCAAAACTTAATCGAGCATCTGTAACACTCATGCCTTTACCATTATCAATAACTTGAATTAAGGTTTTACCGGCATCTTTAATAATAAGTTTTATATTTGTAGCTCCAGCATCAATAGCGTTTTCTAATAGCTCCTTTACCACCGAAGCGGGTCGTTGCACAACTTCGCCAGCTGCAATTTGATTAGCAACATGATCTGGTAATAACTGTATTATATCTGTCATTAATTATTATGAAAAGAAAATGGATAAATCAAAGTCAATAATAAAGAGAAATATTAAAATAAGTACAGCAATAATAATTAAAACTCTACGGTTAGATTCTTTATCTTTTTTACCTTTTAAATCGGCTAGTGCATTATTTAATTTACCTTTTAAATTATAGTTCCCTACAGTAGTTCTATACTCATCAAACTTGTGCTTAATTTCAAAAGGATTTCCTTCGCCTTTATCATCGTAATGACGTGGTATATAACCAAATTTTTTGTTTTTACGTAATTTAAAAATGCCCATAATAATTATTGTTTAAGTTACATGAATTTGTTTTCTAATACATATAAACAAATCAATAATAGTACCAAAATTAGTATTAATGTAAACAAAGAAAAACCACGTTTACTCTTAACAAGATTTATTTCTCTTTCTCTTTGCCATTTAGAAATAAACCTACTTTCTTGAGAATCTTCATCTAAATCATCCTTTTGATTTGAAAATCTGGATTTATAATTAAACTTTTTATTCTTGCGCTGTTTTAACAAAGTATCTTTATTATTAACATTCAAAAGTACTTAAATTACAATGAACTTATACTTAGCAATTGCTAAAAATTATTAACAAATTAGAAGATAATAACGCTTATGAATTCTTATTTAATAAAGCCATTTTTATAGCAGCTATGGCAGCTTCAGTCCCTTTATTACCATGTTTACCTCCAGAACGATCAATAGCTTGTTGCAAATTATTATCGGTAAGCACACAAAAAATAACTGGTGTGTCGTGTAGAATATTCAAATCTTTGATGCCTTGAGCAACTCCTTGGCAGACAAAATCGAAATGCTTAGTTTCTCCCTGAATAACGCTTCCAATAGCAATAATTGCGTCTACAGATTGTTCCTGCATTTTCTTACATCCATAAACCAGTTCAAAACTTCCAGGAACATTCCAGCGCAAAATATCATCACTAGTTGTTCCACAATCAATTAAAGTATCGTAAGCACCTTTGTAAAGACCTTCGGTAATTGTATCATTCCATTCTGAAACAACAATCCCAAACCGAAAGTTTTTCGTGTTTGGGATTGTTGTTTTATCGTAATGTGATAAATTTTTATTTGCAGTTGCCATGTGTTTAATTACTAGCAGCCTCGGCTTTTCCTATAAATACATCAATAGTTGCTGCTTCTGTACTAGTAGAAAACTCATCTTTTATTCTTTTAAAATACTGTAAGGCTTTTTTGTTTTGACCAAGCTCTAAAGCAATAGTACCTGCTTTATACAAATACATTGGTGTTGTAAATTCGTTGGTTTTCATTGCAGCAGCTTGTACATAATAATCAAGTGCATCTTCTTTTTGATTTAATTGCACAAAAGCATCTCCAATACCTCCTTTTGCAATAGGTCCTAGAGTTTCGTCATCACTTGAAAAGTTACTTAAGTGTTCGATGGCATTTGTGTAATCCTTCATATTTAAATACGCCATACCTGCATAATAACTTGCTAAATTAGCTGCGTTAGTTCCTTTATATTCCGAAATAATATCTAGCATTCCAAATTTACCTTCACCACCATTTAAAGCTAAAGTAAATAATGAATCCTTTGCCACACTATTGGTAATAGCCTGATCAAAATATTGTTGCGCAGCAAACATATCGTTCTTTGCTTCACTCTCTTTGGGTTCTTGGATAAGTTTATTATATCCTAAATAACCTAAAATGATTGCCGCAGCTAAACCAACAACAATAAAAATATATTTTTGGTTTTTCGCAACCCATTCTTCTGCTTTAGAAGCCCCCTCATCTAAAGTATTAAATACCTCAGCTGTTGTTGATTTATCTTCTACTTCTACCTTTGTTTTGGGTTTATAACCTCTTTTCTTGTAAGTCGCCATATATACTATATTAATGCGCCGCAAAAATAAAATTTTTATTGGTAATAAAAAGGTTATTTATTTGTTATTTTTCAATAATTTGCACTTCCTTTTTAAGAACATAGCGCTTCTTAATAGATTATTAACTCGCATTTATTGATGATTTTAAAAACCTTATCCATATTAAACTATAAAAACTTTGATGCTAAAACATTTCAGTTTGACAGTAAAATAAACTGTTTTGTAGGTCCAAATGGCATAGGCAAAACTAATATACTTGATGCTATTTATCATTTGTCTTTTGGTAAGAGTTACTTTAATCCAGTGTCCTCACAGAATATAAAACACAATACAGATTTTTTTGTAGTTGATGGTGAATATGATAAAGAAGAACGCCAAGAAAAAATTATAGTCTCCTTAAAAAAAGGACAAAAGAAACTCATTAAACGCAACGGAAAAAATTACGAACGCTTTAGTGACCATATAGGTTTTTTACCATTAGTAATTATATCTCCAGCAGATAGAGATTTAATTACAGAAGGAAGTGACACACGACGAAAATTTATTGATGGTGTCATTTCGCAAAGTGACAAAACCTATCTTCAAGAGTTAGTTAAATACAACAAGGTGTTATCTCAACGCAATGCTTTGCTTAAATATTTTGCGTTAAACAACACATTTAATACCGATACTTTAGACATTTACAACACACAATTAAATACGCTTGGTCATTCTATTTTTCTAAAACGAGATACGTTTTTAAAAGTATTCATTCCTATTTTTAAAGCGCGTTATAAAACCATTAGTAATGATAATGAAATTGTAAATCTGGTTTATAAAAGTGATTTATATGATGACGATTTAAGTAATTTATTAAAAAACAACTTAAACAAAGACAAAGTTTTACAATATACAAGTGTTGGTATTCACAAAGACGATTTGAATTTTGAAATAGACCAATACCCAATTAAAAAATTTGGAAGCCAAGGACAACAAAAATCGTTTTTAATTGCCTTAAAGCTAGCGCAATTTGATTTTATTAAAGCGCAAAGTGGTGTTAGTCCCATTTTATTATTAGATGATATTTTTGATAAATTAGACGAACAACGTGTCTCCCAAATTATTACCTTAGTAGATAATGAAAATTTTGGTCAAATTTTTATAAGTGACACACATCCTGAGCGAACAGAAAACGCCATAAAGCATGTGCACCAAACATATCAAATTTTTAATTTAGAATAGCATGTCAATAAAAAAACGCCATAACGACAATATGAATTTAGGTGAGGCTCTAAAAGAATTTGTAGACACTAATAAACTCCAAAAAGGACTTGATAAAATAGATGTGCAAGATGCCTGGAAAAACCTCATGGGTAATGGAGTAAATAGTTACACTACGACAGTTCAATTAAAAAACAGCACACTTTATGTTCAGTTAAGTTCTTCTGTACTCCGAGAAGAACTTAGCTATGGGAAAGAGAAAATCATTAATCTTCTTAATGAAGCTCTTGGAAAGCCCTTAATTAACAAATTAGTTCTTAATTAAGTGTTAATTATAGGTGATGCGTAATCAAAAGGATTGTCCATTTCATTTATTTGCATTATCTTTAATTATCCCTCTATAATACTGTGTAATTCATTTTACTCAAATTATAGTTTTAAGACTCTAACAATGAAATCGTTATCTATAACAACACTCATTGTTTCTCCACTTACATTTAATTTTGTAGGCAGAAAAACTATATGTAAAAATGAGTGTTTTGTTTTTAAAATATGTGTTCCAGAAAACTGGGGTCTTCTTTTTGTAATAAAAACTAGATTATCATGAGTAAAGAATTTAAAATAATATGCTTTAAAAGTCTTTTAAATATTATAGCACTAAGCACATTTATTTACGGTAACATAACTAATAACGAACTATTTATCATTGCTGGAGGTGCTGGTATGATAGTATTTTTATTTATACTCTTTGGAAAAATTTTCAATCCGCTTATCGCAATTATATTAGGTGTAATTTTAAGTATCACTCTAACGCCATGGTATTATGGAATATTTTGGGCAGTTGGCATTTTTTCTGTCTTTCAAATAATCTCATTTTTGTACAATCTAGTTTCGAAACCAGATTTTTTGAAAAAGAGGATTCAGAATTAATTAGTTTTAAATTTACAAATTTTCATGACTTAAAAATATAATTCATAAAAAACCAAGATATTATCTTTTTAAACATTATCTTCGCGCTTTATTAATATTTTAATTTTTAACAATGAGTAAAGGAACAGTAAAATTCTTCAATGATTCTAAAGGATATGGATTCATTACAGAAGAAGGTTCAAGCAAAGATCATTTTGTACACATTTCTGGTTTAATCGACGAGGTTCGTGAAGGTGATGAAGTAGAATTCGACTTACAAGAAGGTAACAAAGGATTAAACGCGGTAAACGTAAAAGTAATCTAAAATATACTTTAACAATTTACAATGTAAAGCCTATCAATATGTTGATAGGCTTTTTTTGTTGTTAGTACTTTGTTTACCTTTATTAAAATAAAAAGCCACAACTATTAAGTTGCAGCTTTTATATATTTCTATTATTTTAGCTTAGAACATTTCTCTTCCCGAAAAATGAAAGGCACCTTCAATAGCAGCATTTTCATCACTATCACTACCATGTACAGCATTTTCGCCAATAGATGCAGCATACAATTTGCGTATGGTTCCTTCGGCAGCTTCAGCAGGATTTGTAGCTCCAATTAAAGTTCTAAAATCATCAACCGCATTATCTTTTTCTAAAATAGCAGCTACAATTGGGCCGCGTGTCATATATTCTACTAATTCACCAAAGAAAGGACGTTCTTTATGCACGTCGTAAAACGCTTGTGCATCAGCAGTAGTCATTTGTGTTAATTTCATCGCTACAATTCTAAATCCTGAAGCGGTTATTTTTTCTAATATTGCACCAATATTACTTTTTTCAACCGAATCAGGCTTAAGCATTGTAAATGTTCTATTTGTTGCCATTGTTTTATTTAAAATTTTCGAACAAAAATACAGCTTTTTAGTTTATTTGCAAGTTTAATAAGACTGTATTAATTCTTGTTGTAGCACATTGTCTTTTCCTCGCATTTGCATTGTAACTGTAAGTTTATCAAAATCGAACTTAAGAATTCCAAAACTTTTTTCAAAAACGACATCTTCAATTCTATATTGATTGGGCTCTCCTTTAAAATTCGCATAAGAATGTGTTAAACCACTAGAAGTAAAATCTATTATAGGATAAGCTAAACTGTCAACTTCTTTTTTTGAAAACTCTGAAATATGCCTGTCTCCAGAAAGAATAATAGTATTTTTAGCATTAGTGGTTTTTATTAGATTAATTAATTTATCTACCTCATGAGGCATATTCCCCCAGCTTTCAAAACCATGCTCAGATGATAAAAACTGAATACTACTCACCATAACATTAAAAGATGCTTTTGAATTTTGAAGCTGATTGGTTAACCATTCCCATTGTACTTCTCCAAGCATACTACCTTCTCCATAAACATTTGGCGTATATCTTTTTTGAGTAAGTGTATCCTTAGTTAGAGCAGTTCTAAAATAACGTGTATCTAGTAAAATAATTTTAACGGTATTATCATTTATAGTATAGTCTTTAGCAAAATACACTCCTTCTTGTTGTCGGCGCTCATCATTTTTATCTAAATTAATAAAATCTAGAAACAAGTTTTGTGACTCTACTTTTTTAGAATATTCCATGCCACCATCATTTACTCCATAATCATGATCATCCCAAGTACCAAGAACAGCAACATTTTTAGTAAAATTAGCATATTCTGGTTTGATTTTTTGTTTCTGATAATTCTGAGCCATTAATAACATATCCTTAGTATCTGTGTAAATAACATCGCCTCCCCAAACCCAAACATCTGGCTTATTTTTTAATATTTCACTCCACATAACATTAGGCAAAACTTGATTATTACAGGAGCCAAAAGCAATAGTAAAATCGTTAGAAACAACTTTAGTATTCAACATTACTTCTTTTTGTTTATTATTAATTTTGCAAGACACAAGAAGTATAAATAAGAGTAAAATGTATTTAGAATAATTCATTTATATGAGTTTTGTGTCTCGCAAAATAACTAATTCCTTGTTAAAAACAAGACAAGTCATATCTAAAAAATTGTATCTTCGCACACGTATGACAAAAAACGATATTTTAGACATAAAACAATTGCTTGCAACTCCAAAAAAAGTTGTAATTGTACCACATAAAAACCCTGATGGAGACGCTATTGGCTCTACTTTAGGATTATATCATTATTTAAAACAAAAAGGGCATAACGTTATAGTTATTGCACCCAATGATTATCCTGAATTTTTAAAATGGATTCCTGGAGAAGATACTATTTTAAAGTATGATGAAGATATAGAAAAGGCTACTGAATTAGTGCAACAAGCAGAACTGCTTTTTACGCTTGATTTTAATACTTTACATAGAACAGGCAACATGCATTCAATTTTGGAAAGTTCTAATGCTATCAAAATTATGATTGATCATCATCAACAACCTGATAATTTTGCAAAATATGTGTACTCAGATGCTAGCATATGCTCAACGTCCCAAATGATTTATCATTTTATAGAAATGTTGGATGATGTAGGCTCTATTAATAGTGAAATAGCAACCTCTTTGTATGTAGGAATCATGACTGATACGGGGTCATTTAGGTTTGCTTCAACTACAAGCACTACACATCGTGTAGTTGCTAATCTTATTGACAAAGGCGCAGATAATGCAAGCATACATAATAATGTTTACGATAACAATAGCTACAATAAATTGCAATTGTTAGGGTGTGCACTTAACAACTTAAAATTAGTTGAAGGTTTTAATGTAGCATATATCTCTTTATCTCAAAATGAATTGAATGCATTCGATTTTAAAAAAGGAGATACTGAAGGCATAGTGAATTATGCCTTATCGCTAAAAAATGTAATTTTTGCTGTTATTTTCATAGAAGATAGAAAAGAGCGTATTATTAAAATATCCTTGAGGTCAAAAGGTGATTTTGATGTTAATACATTTGCACGTCATCACTTCAATGGTGGAGGACATACTAATGCAGCTGGTGGACGTTGTGAATTAGATTTAAAAAGCACCATTGAGAAATTTATTAGTATATTACCCGATTATAAAAAGGACCTCAAATCATGAAGAAATTTATTACAATAATCTTATTGATGATGCTTTGCTTAGCCTGTAAATCTCCAGAAGCTCGCAGACCAGTTTCGGTAAAAACTGGATCCTTTATTGATAATTCTATTACGCGCAATAAAAAACTAAACCAAAAAGAACGCAATAGAATTGAACAAATTATACAGAGTAATTCTGATGTTAATTATTTAGCTTCTGAAAACGGCTTTTGGTATTATTACAACACAAAAGTTGAAGATGATACTGTTACACCAGTATTTGGAGATCTAGTAAGCTTTAGTTATGATATTAAGGATTTAAATGGTAGAACTATTTATAGTACTGAGGAATTAAAAACTAGAGACTACGCTGTAGATCAAGAAGAATTATTCTCGGGCTTACGGGAAGGTATAAAACTTATGAAAACTGGAGAAACGGTAACTTTTCTCTTTCCTTCTCAAAAAGCATACGGATATTACGGTGATACCAATCGTATTGGTACCAATATACCTATTATATGTAAAGTAACAATTAATACAATAACCCAAAAAGAAACAAATTAACAATGAAAATTTTTAAGCATTCAATTAAGATTATTGCCATAGCATTATTTGCAACACTTATGTCTTGTGGTGACAGATATCCTGATTTAGAAGATGGATTATACGCAGAATTTGTAACTTCTATGGATACCATGGTTGTAAAACTACATTATGATAAAACACCGGTAACAGTAGCAAATTTTGTGCTACTTGCTGAAGGAAATCATCCTATGGTTGATAGTGTTTTTAAAGGGAAAAAGTTTTATAACGGATTAATATTTCATCGTGTTATGGATAATTTCATGATTCAAGGTGGAGATCCGACTGGAACTGGTTCTGGTAGCCCAGGGTACCGTTTTGGTGACGAATTTGATGAAACTTTAAAACATGATAAACCAGGTGTTTTATCAATGGCTAACTCTGGTCCTAATACTAATGGAAGTCAGTTTTTTATAACTGAAAAAGAAACGCCTTGGTTAGATAACATACATACTGTTTTTGGAGAAGTTGTTTTAGGGCTGGATGTACAAGATTCTATCTCTAATGTAAAAGTAGGACCAGGCAACAGACCTATAAAAGATGTTGTTATTAAAGAAGTTAACATTATTCGTAAAGGATATGACGCACGAAATTTTGACGCCTTAAAAACTTGGGAAACTGAATTACCAAAACTTGAAGAAAAAGCAAAACAAAAAGCTGAAGAAGCACGCAAAAAAGCTGAAGAAGCACGCAAAAAAGCTGAAGAAAAAGCTAACGCTGCAGCAGCTGAAATTTTACCAATTTTAAATGATTACAAAAGTAAATCAATAGCATCCGCTTCAGGCTTAATGTCTTATACTATTACTAAAGGTAATGGTCCAAAGCCAAAACAAGGAAATACAGTAAAAGTATATTATGAAGGCTATTTTATCGATGGTAAATTATTTGATTCTAACAGAAAAGAAATCGAAGAAAAGTATGGCAAATTAAATCCTCAAAAAGAACAACGTGGAATGTATGATCCTATGCCAATGCAAATAAGTCCTGATGCACAGATGATTGCCGGATTTAAAGAAAGTGTAGCCAATATGCATGAAGGTGATAAAGCGTATTTTTACATACCTTCATATCTAGCTTATGGTGAAAATGGTCGCGGTAGCATAAAACCAAATACAGATTTAATTTTTATTATTGAAATGGTAGAAATTGTAAAATAAATTACATTTGTGTAATACATAAAAAAAGAGGCTGTCTAAAAAGTGTCATTCTGAATGTAAATGAAGAATCTCTTAAAAATAAAATCATTAATCTATAGATTATTGAGATTTTTCGACTACGCTCAAAATGACAATGAAATTACTTTTTAGACAGCCTCTTTTTTATACTTATTTTTTTGGGATTTGTTTTAAAATCTCTAAAACAAATGTCCAATATTTTTGGACTGAAGAAACACAAGCGCGTTCATCAGGTGAATGCGCCCCAAGAATTGTAGGTCCAAAACTTATCATATCCATTTTGGGGTAGTTGGTTCCTAAAATGCCACATTCTAATCCTGCATGACACGCAGCAACATGAGCTTCTTTCCTATTGTTTAAATCTTTATAAATCTTTGACATCACTTTTAGAATATCTGAGTCCATATTAGGTGTCCATCCTGGATAGCTTCCAGAAAATTCTACCTCACAACCTGTCAATTCAAAAGTAGCACGAAGCATATTTGCCAAGTCCATTTTTGAAGATTCCACAGACGAGCGTGTTAAGCATCCTATTTTAATATCTCCATCTTTAACAATTACGCGTGCAATATTATTTGACGTTTCCACTAAATCAGGAATATCTGCACTCATTCTATACACTCCATTGTGAGCTGCATATAATGCTCGTGTTAAACCTTCTTGCACACCTAAATCCATAACCTTTAAAGGTGTCTCAATTTTAGAAACAATTATTTTTAGATTTGGCTCCATAGCTTTAAGTTCCATAGAAATCGCTTTTGTCATGAGCTGTATTTCAAACTCAAAAGCTTCTTGATGCACAGCATCTATCACTACATTGGCAAAACTTTCTCGCGGAATGGCATTGCGTAAACTTCCTCCATCAATCTCTGAGATTCGCAATCCAAAATTCTCAAATCCATCAAATAACAAACGGTTTAAAATCTTATTAGAATTCCCAAATCCTTTATGAATATCCATCCCTGAATGTCCACCTTGTAATCCTTTAACTGTAATACAATACCCAATTTTAAATTCAGGCGTGTCTTCTTCTTTATAAGTTCTTGTTGCAGTTACATCTATTCCTCCTGCGCAACCTACTCCAATTTCATCATCTTCTTCAGTATCTAAATTTAATAGTATTTCGCCATTAAGTAAACCCCCTTTTAAACCCATAGCTCCTGTCATTCCAGTTTCTTCATCAATAGTAAATAAGGCTTCAATAGCTGGATGTTCAATAGTATCACTCTCCAATATTGCCATTATGGTAGCCACTCCCAATCCGTTATCTGCACCAAGTGTTGTCCCTTTTGCTCTAACCCAATCACCATCAACAAACATTTCTATGCCTTGAGTATTAAAATCAAAATTAGTATCCGCATTTTTTTGATGCACCATATCTAAATGCGATTGCATTACAATGGTCTTTCTGTCTTCCATTCCAACAGTTGCAGGTTTCTTAATAATTACGTTACCAACTTCATCTTCAAAGGTTTCTAGCCCTAAACTATTACCAAAATCTTTCATAAATGTAATTACACGCTCTTCTTTTTTTGATGGTCGTGGTACTGCATTTAAATCGACAAATTTATTCCAAAGTGTTTGTGGTTCTAACTGTCTTATTTCTGAATTCATGCGTTTAAATTTTATTTTATTAAAAGTTTCACAAAGGTAGCTATTAGTCATAAAGATTTATAAAACATTTGTTTATTTTTGAATAATGCTCAAGAATAAGAAAACAATTATAGCGCTTAGTATCATTCCGCAATACCTCATAGTAAAGCTACTCTCCTGTTATCCTAATTTTATTGAAATATATTATAGCAATGGGTTGTATCAATTTACATCAAAAGCATTGCGGTTTGTATTTGGATGGATCCCCTTTTCAATAGGAGATATTATTTATACTCTTGCTGGAATTTATATTATACGATGGTTTGTATTAAATAGAAAACGTATCAAAAAAGATACAAAAAGGTGGTTTATTGATGTGTTTTCAGCTATTTCGATACTATATTTTGCATTTCATATTTTTTGGGGCATGAACTATTACAGGCTCCCTGTTCACAAATCTCTTAACATCAATAATACATATACTACTGAAGAATTAGTAGCCGTAACACAAAAGCTCATAGAAAAATCGAATGCTATTCATTTAAGTATTAACAAAAACGATTCTCTTAAAATAGAAATCCCCTACTCAAAACAAGAACTATTACGTAAAACTACTAATGGTTATAAGTTGTTAGCGGAAAAACTCCCTTCATTAAAGTACACTACAAGCAGTACTAAACTTTCAATATATAGTCTACCATTAACATATATGGGGTTTAGCGGGTATTTGAATCCGTTCACAAATGAAGCTCAAATAGACGGTTTAATTCCACTTTACAAATATCCCACTACAGCTTGTCATGAACAGGCGCATCAAATAGGTTATGCTGCCGAAAATGAAACTAATTTTATTGGTTTTTTAGCCGCAATCCATAATGAAGATGTCTATTTTAAATATTCTGGGTATATTTTTGCACTAAGGCATTGCTTAAATGAGGTTTCCAGGAGGGATAAGGATATATACAAATCTTTAATTGACTTAATAAATAAAGGAATTCTCGCAAACTATAAAGAGTCCTATGATTTTTGGGAAGCTTACCAAAACCCAATGGAACCATTGTTTAAACTAACCTATGGGAAATTCCTAAAAGCTAACAATCAAGATAAAGGGATAGAAAGTTATAGTTATGCTGTTGCACTTATGGTTAATTATTTTAAAGGCAAAACACTATAACAAAAGTTAAATATATCTTAATTCGTTTTCCCTAGACACATAATCTTTATCTTTAAGACTTAATTTTTACTAACCAAAAAATGATAAAAAAGTATCTTATTTTAACGATGCTTATGTGTAGTTTTTCAATAATTGCACAAGAGCACTTTCCTAAAAACGATGGCGTAAAAAGCAAAAACACAAATTATACAGCATTTACTAATGCTAAAATTTATGTAACGCCAATTCAAGTTATTGATCAAGGCACACTTTTAATTAAAGACGGTAAGGTTGTTGCCACTGGAGCTTCAGTAAACATTCCTGCAAATGCAGTTGTAATTGATGTCTCAGGAAAAAGTATTTATCCTTCCTTTATTGATATATATTCTGGTTTTGGTGTCGAAAAACCGAAGCGCCAAAGTGGTGGTGGAAGAGCGGCACAATACCATGCGAGTCGTGAAGGATTTTACTGGAATGACCATATAATGCCAGAGCAAAATGCTATTGATAATTTCAAATTTAATGCTAAATCAGCTTCCGAATTAAGAAAAGCTGGGTTTGGTGTTGTGAATTCGCATATGCAAGATGGAATTGTAAGAGGCACTGGTATATTAGTTGCTTTAACAGATAAAGGTGGTAACGCAGAACGAATTATTAACAACCGCTCTGCACAATACTTATCATTAAGTAGAAGTGTAAAATCACGTCAATCTTACCCAACGTCTACAATGGGGACTTTAGCATTATTAAAACAAATGTACTATGATGCCGATTGGTATGCTAAAGGAGGCTCAAAAACATTAGATAGATCTTTAGAGGCCATAAATGCAAATAAAAATTTAGTTCAAATTATTGCAGCTGGCGATAAATTCAATGATAAACGTGTTGATAAAGTTGGCGATCAATTTGGTATTCAATACATAATTCTTGGTGGAGGTAATGAATACGAACGCATTGATGAAATTAAGGCAACCAATGCATCTTACATTCTTCCTCTTAATTTTCCAAAAGCTTATGATGTAGAAAATACTTTTTTAACAAGTGTTTTAGAGCTTGAAGACATGAGAGAATGGAATCAAAAACCTTCAAACCCAAAAATTTTTGAAGAAAACGGAATTTCGTTTGCATTTACTACAAACGGATTAAAATCTCCTAAAGAATTAAAATCTAATCTCTTAAAAGCTATTGAATATGGTTTAGATAAAACAAAAGCATTAGAAGCCTTAACTACTGTACCTGCGAAACTCTTAGGGAAATCTAATATTATTGGCTCATTAAAAAATGGAACTTTTGCCAACTTCTTAATTACATCTGGTGATATTTTTGATAAAAAAACCACACTTTATGAAAATTGGGTAAAAGGCCATAAGAATGTAATAGAATCTATAACTGTTAAAGATATTCGTGGTAATTATACATTTAATATTGGTAATGCTACTTACGATTTATCTATTTCTGGAACACCAAGTAAACCAAAAGCAAAAGTTAAAAGTGGCAATCAGGAATTAGGAACAAAAATATCTTATTTGGACGATTGGATAAACCTAACCTTTACTAGTTCTGACACTACCAAACTAGGATTTTATAGATTAACTTCAAAAATTGGTAAAACTAATAATTTAACTGGGAAAATAATTCTTCCTAATGGTAATGAAACTTCTTTCTTTGCAAAGCAAACTGTAAAAAATAGTACTCAAAATAAAAATAAGAGTAAGAAGTCTGATGATAAAAGTGTAAGAATAATGCCTATAACCTATCCCAATGGAGCTTATGGATTTTCTGAACTTCCAAAAGAGAAAACCCTTTTGTTTAAAAATGCAACGGTTTGGACCAATGAAAAAGATGGCATCCTTAAAAACACTGACGTTTTAATTAAAAATGGAAAAATTACCAAAATTGGTAAAAATTTAAAAGACAATACTGCGAAGGTTATTGATGCTACAGGAAAACATCTTACAGCTGGTATAATTGATGAACATACGCATATTGGAATTTCTGGAGGTGGAAATGAAGCAGGTCATAACTCTTCTGCCGAAGTCACTATTGAAGATGTTATAAACCCTGAAGATATTGGTATTTATAGAAATCTCGCTGGTGGTGTTACCTCAATGCAAATTTTACATGGTTCGGCTAATCCTATTGGTGGTCGCTCTGCAATTGTAAAATTAAAATGGGGTGAATCAGCCGAGAATTTACTTTATAAAAACTCACCTAAGTTTATAAAATTCGCTTTAGGAGAGAATGTAAAACAAAGTAATTGGTCAAGCTTTAGCCGTTTTCCACAAACACGTATGGGAGTTGAGCAATTGTATATCGATTATTTTACAAGAGCAAAAGAGTACGATGCCAAAAAGAAAAGTGGCAAACCCTACAGAAAAGATATTGAGATGGATGTACTTGCTGAAATTTTGAATAAAGAACGCTTTATCACATGTCATTCTTACGTACAAAGTGAAATTAATATGCTCATGAAAGTTACAGATAAGTTCAATTTTAACATCAATACATTCACTCATATTCTGGAAGGCTATAAAGTAGCCGATAAAATGAAAGCACATGGCGTTGGAGGATCAACTTTTAGCGATTGGTGGGCATATAAATACGAAGTTAATGATGCTATTCCTTATAATGCAGCAATAATGCATGATGCTGGTGTCACTATTGCTATTAATAGTGACGATGCCGAAATGTCAAGACGTCTAAATCAGGAAGCAGCAAAATCGGTTAAATATGGTGGCATTAGCGAAGAAGAAGC
>CAYQME010000001.1:23182-111214 GCA_964418645.1 uncultured Flavobacteriaceae bacterium | reverse complement strand
CTTTGCGCTAATGTCTAGCGGAAAATAAGTCCCCAATTCTTATTTAAAAAAAGTGTAGCCAACGCATATCGGCTACACTTTTTTTATGTGCAATAAAAGTGGGATTCTATTATAATGCTAGAAAACAATTAATATCTTTGCACATTAATATTAATATATAACTATTCATGCTTAATATTTTTAGAATTATAGCTTTACTTGAAGGATTATCATATATTTTATTATTAGGAATTGCTACACCAATTAAATATTTTGCTAACGATCCGCAATATGTAAAAATGCTAGGTATGCCTCATGGCCTATTATTTGTCGCTTATATTGTTTTAGCAATAATACTGAAAAATGAACAAGTTTGGACAAAAAGACAATTTGGGCACGTATTACTAGCTTCCATACTGCCTTTTGCTACGTTTTACATTGATAAAAACTATTTAAAAACTGCATAGATTATGAATCTTGAACACTTAGTTTACGATTATTTATTATCTGTTGGACTGTCCAATAATACTGCACAATATTTAAATGCAGCTACTCTCCTACTAGCACTTTTAATAGCAACGTTTTTGGTGGATTTTATTATTAGAAAGATATTAGTACGGTTATTTACGCAATTTGCAGTGCGATCAAAATCTAATTTTGATGATATTCTGGTTGCAAATAAAGTCCCTCGTAATATAGCACACATCATTCCGCTAATAGTTGCCTTAGAATTTATACCAAATGTATTTAATGACTTTTCATACTTTGAAAACATTGTTGAAAAAGGATTGCTGGTGTTTGCAATCATTCTCACCCTTTGGATTGTTAGAAGTTTTTTAAATACACTTAAAGATTACTTTAAAACCTTACCGCGCTTAAAGGATAAACCTATAGACAGTTACATACAAGTATTTATGATTTTTGCTTGGGTTATTGGCACTTTATCGGCTTTTGCAATTATTACAGGTATAGAGTTTATTAAGTTTATTACAACTATTGGAGCTGCTTCAGCAGTTATCATTTTAATGTTTAAAGACACCATACTAGGATTTGTAGCTAGTATACAAGTGTCTATAAACGATATGGTTCGCATTGGTGACTGGATAACTTTTGCAAAGTATGGAGCTGATGGAGATGTTATCGAGATAAACCTATCGACTGTAAAAGTTCAAAATTTTGATAAGACTATTACCACTATTCCAACCTATGCTCTCATTTCTGATTCGTTTAAGAACTGGCGTGGTATGGAAGATTCAGACGGAAGACGTATTAAGCGATCTTTAAATATTAAGTTAGATAGCGTTAAGTATTTAACTGTAAATCAAATAGATAAAATAAAAAATATTGATATTATTTCAAACTATCTAAACGATCGTCAATCAGATATTGAAGCGTATAACACCAAGTACAATATAAATAAAGAGCTCTTGCTAAACGGAAGGAATCTCACAAATATTGGTGTCTTTAGAAAGTATATTGAAACGTATGTAGAGAATCATTCCGCTGTAAATAAAGACATGATGATTATGGCACGACAACTCGCTCCAACCACGCAAGGTATTCCACTTGAAATCTATGCCTTTAGTAGTGATAAGCGCTGGCAAAACTACGAATACATCATGTCTGACATATTCGATCATATTATAGCTGCAGTGCCTTATTTTGATTTGGAAATATTTGAACTACCTAGTAGTTCTAGTTTTATTAGCAAATAGATATTAAGATTCTAATCTGTTTTTAACAAACTCGACTTTTGTTTTACCATGAGGAGTTGGCTTTCCGTTAGTGCCTAAATTAACCATAACGATATTATCAACCGTGAGTATGGTTTCGCGAGTCATTTTATTTCGCGCTTCACACTTTAGAGTTATTGATGATTTCCCAAATGAAACAACCTCAATACCAATTTCCACAATATCTCCTTGTCCTGCAGAGCTCATAAAATTAATTTCAGAAATATACTTTGTCACTATTTTACCATTCTCTAATTGAATAGCAGTATATAGCGCCGATTCTTCATCTATCCATTCTAAAAGACGTCCACCAAACAAGGTGCCATTCGGATTCATATCTTCAGGTTTTACCCATTTTCGTGTGTGAAATTTCATAATGTATCAGCGTTTAAATTCGTCCGTTTATATAATCAATAATGTCAGCTTCTAAAGCCACTGTATTGTCAAAAATTGCTTTGGCCTTACTTAACAGGTCTTTGGCTTTACGTCTATCCTTAATATCTTTAGCATTAATCCGAACATTAAAATAAGCTCCATATACTGCTGTACGTGCGCATAAGGCTCCTACTCCAGCATCTGATAATGAATTCTGCAAACCAATTTTTGTCATGGCATCCATAACTTCCATAGATTCAAATGTGGCTTCCATAACTTGTAAAGGGACTTCAGTGGCATATATTGTTGCAGCTTCAATAGCTTTTGCGCGTTCCTCCTTTTCTTCCTCCGAAGATTTTGGCATTCTAAAGCCAGCAATAATTTTATTGAATGCATTCGTGTCTTCATCAACCAAAGCCAATAATTTATTTTTATAAGCTTGTCCTTTTTCTGCCCATCCTGAAAACTCTTCCCAACGTTCATCCCAACCGGCTTTATGCGCCGATAGGTTTGCTACCATTGTCCCTAGTGAAACACCTAAAGTGCCAACATATGCTGAAATTGAGCCACCACCTGGAGCCATGGACTCTCCTGCAGTTTCTTTAGCAAAATCGGTTAATGTTAAATCTATGAGTTGTTTCGTTGCTCCCTGTAACACATATTCTATAATTTTTTCGTTGGGATTAAACGGTTTCAAATCATCTAATCCTAACGATTTTACAGCAATTTTAATCTTTTCTGTATCAGAAATACCTAATGATCGTTCTTGCTTTCTCAAATAAAAATCTCCTGCGTCCAACATGGCTTTTAACGGAATTAATCCGATAAGTTCCGAACCTGTAACGCGTAAACCACGTTTCTCTGCGGCTTTACAAGTTTCATAAAAAGCTTCATGCATAGCGGTAATATTAATATTGGTTAGGTTGTATGAAATTTGAGCAATGCCATACTCATCAATATACCAACCAATGCCTTTAACGGCTTTGAGTTTACCGGGAATTCTAACAGGTTCTCCATTGGCATCCAATACTTTTTTACCTGTAATTGCATTACCCTCACGCTTGAAACGTCCCGCTTCCCGAATATCAAAAGCAATAGCATTAGCGCGTCGTGTAGACGTGGTATTTAAATTTACATTATACGCCACTAAAAAATCACGCGCAGAAATTGCTGTAGCACCTGTCCTGGCTACATTATCATCATAAACCGTTGGTCCAAAATCTGGTTCCCATTCAGAGTTAGACAATTTTTTTGGCAATCCTTCATACTCTCCTGCTCTACAGTTAGCTAAGTTTATACGTTTCTCTTCTTGTGCAGCTTTCTCATAAAGATAAACTGGAATATGCAACTCCTCTCCTACACGCTTACCTAATGCATGGGCATAAGTTGCGGTTTCTTCTAAAGTAATACCAGAAATAGGAACCATAGGACAAACATCGGTAGCACCAAAGCGAGGATGTTCACCAATATGCTTACTCATATCAATAAGCTCTGAAGCCTTTTTAATTAATAAAAATGCAGCTTCTACAACTTGATTGGGTTCGCCAACAAAGGTAATTACCGTTCTGTTGGTAGCATTTCCTGGATCTATATCTAACAGTTTTACACCATCAACAGTTTCTACAATATTTGCGATGTCCTGTATTTTATTTAAATCGCGCCCTTCACTTATATTAGGTACGCATTCAATAAGTTGTTTTTGCATTTTTCTGGTATTATTTATATAGAGTTAATCTTGTAGTTAATTTATGTCAAAGATACATATTCACATAAATTAGAGGCTTTAAAATGTGTAAAAAAGCAAGGAATAAAACCTCTAAAAAATAGTTTTATAATAGTGTTTCTTGAGCATCATCATTAGGTATGTTTAGATTGTATCCTAATTCTGAATTTAATTTTTTAATAAAGTAAGCCGAAAGTAAAGGAGATTCTTTTTCTATATTTTGATGCACAAAGAAATCGATTTCCTTAATACCTAGTTCCTTCCAAATTTTTAACCGCTCTACCCAATCATCCAATCTAGTATAATCACTTTTATGGGCACCAACATATCTAAAAAATGCGGTAGTATTAGTTAACCGCATGTGTATTAAATCGCGCCTGCCTGCTGTATCTACAATAACATTAGAGATGTTATTTTCTTCAAGCAAACTATATAATTCGTTTGCAACGGCTTTGTCATTGTACCAATTGGTATGTCTAAATTCCATAGCGAGTGGTGTTTCTTTTGGCCAAGATTCAGCAAATGTCACAACACGATCAAAGTCTTTAGGTGTAAAATTACTGTGCATTTGCAAAAATATAGTGCCTAATTTCTCTTTCAAATTGGAAGCATTATATAAGTAATGTTCAACAACTTCCTTAGCTTCATTTAACCGTTTCCAATGACTTATTTCTTGGTTTAATTTTGGAAAGAATTTGAACCCATCAGGAGTTTTATCGTACCAAGTAGCAAACTGTTCTGCTGGGAAAATTCTATAAAATGTGGCGTTTAGCTCAATAGAATTAAACTGTCGAGAATAGTATCCTAGTTCATCTTTCGTCCCTCTAGGATAAAATCCTTTTAGATCTGCCCTATTCCACTTGGCACAACCCACAAAAATATCAGGGATATTATCGTCTTTAAACTTAGATAATATTGCCTTAGTACCTACATGATCTGGTGGCAACATAAAGTCAATACACTCTGGATTATCAACATTTCCAAATTTCATATGCTTATTTTTAGTAAAGATACATAATAGAGTATGTAAACTTAAAATAGAAACTTTTAAAATAATGTAACTTTCTGTAACTTGTAAGTCAAACATATATCAATCAAAAAATTTAACTAATTATGAAAACTTTAAAGTTATTAGCTCTTGGGCTAATAGTTTGTTTTGTGTCCACTCTTAGAGCACAAACAGCAGAAGAAATTATTGAAAATTATATCGAAAATATTGGCGGTCAGAAAGCGTGGTCAAAAATTAACGCGATGGAAGTTACTGGTATTGGTAGACAACAAGCTGTAGATTACCCTTTTGTTGCAACTTATATGAAAGATGGAAGAAGGATTGTTGACGTAAATTTACAAGGCAATTCTTTTATTTTTGATGCCTTTGATGGCGAAAGTGCTTGGGCGATGAATTTTAACACACAAAAAGCCGAAGCCCTTGATGCAGAAACATCAATAAATACTAAAAATAGCGCAAAAGATTATTTGCCAGATGGCTTTATGAATTATAAAGAGAAAGGTTATAGTATCAAGTTACTTGGGAAAGAGTTGTTTGAAGGAACAGAATGTTTTAAAATTAAGCTTATAAAGAAACCCTACATTGTTGATGGAAAGGAAGAAGAGAATGTTGAAACTTATTATTTTGATACCGAAAACTTTGTACCTATAGCAATGGAATCAGTTATTAAAACTGGACAAGGAAAAGGAGCTATGACACAAATGTTGCTAAGTGATTATCAAGAAGTTGATGGAGTATATATTGCCTTTTCACAAATTCAGAAGTTTAATGGACAGGTTGGGTTAGAACTCACATACAAATCTGTAGTATTCAATAATGACATAGATGAAAATATCTTCAGAATACCAGAAGATACTATAATCAAAAAAAACTAGAAGTTAAATACTATTATTTAGCACATGCTAAACGAAACATATCTACAAGGTGTAACAAATCAGTAAATTTATTGACATATTAAAAAACAATAACATACATTAATAAATTATGAAAATTTTAAAATTAGTATTCGTAGCATTTATTGTTAGTTTTTCTACACAAGTTAATGCGCAAACAGTTGACGAAATATTAGCTAACTATTTCGAAAATATTGGCGGTTTAGAAAACCTAAAAAAAATTGAAGGCATGAAAATGACCGCTAAAGTTAACAATGGCGGTATGGAAATTCCTCTTGAAATTTACCAATTTAAAGATGGGAAACAATTGACAATAATAAATTTTCAAGGTAAAGAGCTAATGCAGGGAGTTTTTGATGGTGAAACACTTTGGGGTCATAATTTTATGACTATGAAAGCTGAAAAAAGTGACGCTGAAACTACTGCAAATATGAAATTGAATAGCAATGATTTTCCAGATGCTTTTATTGATTATAAAGCGAAAGGATATTCAGTTGAATTGCTAGGTAAGGAAGCCATTGATGGCACCGAAACTTTTAAAATTAAATTAACCAAAGAACCTGTTACTATAGATGGCGTTAAAGAAGACGATATTAGTTTCTACTTTTTTGATACCGAAAATTATGTGCCAATTGCACTTCAAACTGAAATTAAGTCTGGTCAAGCCAAGGGTATGATTTCAGAAATTACCTTTAGTGATTACCAAGAAGTGGATGGGTTGTATTTTCCATTCGCTATGACGCAAGGAGCTAAAGGGCAACCCGGAGCTCCAATTACAATATCTGCAATAGAACTAAATCCTAAAGTTGATGATGGTCTTTTTGAGTTCCCTAAAGACACTGAATCAACAGACGATAAAAAAAATTAAATCTTTAATATCCTCAATAACTCTATTGGGGATTTTTTATTTATTATCAACTAATTCAATCAAAATGAAAAAATTATTTTTTACAATCGCGTTAAGTATTGGGTTACTACCTATATACTCCAACGCACAAGATTCCAAGCATATAAACGCTAACGATTTGTTTGGGGACCTAAGCGCACGACATATTGGTCCTGCCTTAATGAGTGGAAGAATTAACGATCTGGAAGTACACCCTACAAATCCTAGAATTATTTACGCAGGAACTGCTGGTGGTGGTGTTTGGAAATCTAATGATGCAGGGACTACATTCAATTCCATTTTTGACGATTATTGCCAATCTATTGGTGCAGTAGAAATAGACCCAAATAATCCAGATAAAGTTATATATGTTGGAACTGGTGAAACATGGACACGTAATAGTGTGTCAGTTGGAGATGGATTGTATAAATCTACCGATGGTGGTACAAACTGGAAAAAACTAGGCTTCGATAAATCGGAACGTATTGCAAATATCATTGTTAACCCTAATAACTCTAATGAAGTTTATGTTGCAGTTTTAGGAGCACTTTGGTCAGATAGTGATGAACGTGGTGTTTATAAATCTAATGACGCAGGGAAAACCTGGAATAAAATTTTATATGTCGATCAAACAACTGGTTGTGCAGATTTAGCTATGAATCCTAACAATCCTAATGTATTGTATGCATCAATGTGGGAATTTAGAAGAACAGGTTGGTCGTTTAATTCAGGTGGAGATAAAAGTGCACTTTACAAATCGACAAATGGTGGTAAAAGCTGGAATAAAATTCATAATGGGTTTCCTGAAGGAAAGTTAGGACGCTTAGGTATTGCAGTAGCACCTTCAGATTCTAACATTTTATACACAGTTATAGAAGCTGAAGAAGATTCTAAAAAAGGATTATACAGAAGTGACGATGCAGGAGGTAGTTGGAAACAACTTAACAATGATTTCGGAATTACGGTGAGACCGTTTTACTTTTCAAGAATTGTAGTAGATCCTAGAAATCCTGATGTGGTTGTAAAAGGTGGGTTAAGTGGTTCTATTTCCAGAGATGGTGGAAAAACATTTAAGGGCTTAGGAAATATGCATAGCGACATTCATGATATTGTTTTTGACATTAATGATTCTGACCGTATGTATGTTGGTACAGATGGTGGTGTGTATCGTTCTTGGAATGGCGGAACAACAATGGAAATTGTGGAAGGATTGCCATTATCACAGTTTTACCATATTAGTGTAGATAATGAAGAGCCTTACAATATTTATGGTGGATTACAAGACAATGGGTCTTGGTATGGACCATCATCATCAAGTGGTGGCATTAATGCCAGAGATTGGAACTCTATAGGTGGTGGCGATGGTTTTAGAGTATTGAAACATCCCACAAAGCAAATCATATACTCCGAAATGCAAGGTGCTGAAAATGTATGGCGTTACGACATTGAAAATAAACTCATAAAGACTATACAGCCTTTACAAACAAAAGGATATGCAAAATTGCGATTTAACTGGAATGCACCAATGGCAATTAGCGTGCACCAACCCGATCGTTTTTATATGGGAAGTCAATTTCTTCATATATCGGAAGATATGGGAGATACATGGACTATTATTTCTCCAGACTTAACTACAAACGACAAGAGCAAGCAACAACAAGAAGATTCTGGAGGATTATCTATGGATAATTCTGGAGCTGAAAACCATACCACAATCTTCACAATTGCAGAGTCTCCATTAGATGATAACGTGATTTGGGTAGGAACGGATGATGGTAATGTACAAGTAACCACTAATGGAGGTAAAACCTGGACAAACACTATAGCAAATGTTACTGGTGTTCCAGCTAATACTTGGGTATATCACATCGAGGCTAGTGCGTATGATAAAGCAACAGCTTATGCTGTTTTTGAAGGCCATACTACTGGCGATATGACGCCTTACACCTATAAAACCACCGATTATGGTAAGACTTGGACCAATATTATTACAGATGATGTAGTTGGTTTTGTTAGAAATATACAGGAAGATTATGTAAATCCTAACCTATTATATCTAGGTACAGAATTTGGGCTTTATATTACTTTAAATGGTGGGAAAAGTTGGAGTAAGTTTACCAAGAATATGCCATCAGTAGCTATCCATTTTATTGATTTGCAAAAGCGTACAAACGATTTAGTTATGGGAACTCATGGGCGCGGTGTTATAATAATTGATGACATTTCTCCTCTGCGAGAAATTACTCCAGAGGTGCTATCAGAAAAAGTACATTTTTTTAATTCTCAACCAACAGTTATGAGGGATCAAGGAGGATTTGCTGGAAACTTTGGTGGAGAAACACAATTTATAGGACGTAACCCTTCCAGATTAGCACAAATAAAATATTTACTACCAAAGCGGCACACATTTGGAAAGATGACTTTAGAGATTCAGGATATGGAAGGCCATAAAATAGTTTCTCTAGGTCCAGGTAAATCTAAAGGGATTAATATTGTGAATTGGAATTTTACAATTAAGCAACCCAAAGTTGCCAAGGGGAAAACCTTTAGTTTTGGAGGATTCACTTCTCCAAGAGTTAAAGCTGGTAAATATAAAGCTGTATTGACTAAAGGGAAAGAAACATTTGAACATACTTTTGAATTAATTTATGACAAACATGCTGGTTTATCAAATCAAGATAGAGGACTTAAGTACGAAACCACAATGAAAATGTATAATTTGACTCAAGAATTGGCTTATATGGTTTATGAACTTGACGCTATTTTGGAAGAATTAAAAGGTAAAAGCAAAAAAATAACAGCTTCATTAAATACTCTAAAGGAAACATTAGTTATAACGACTGGCGATAATTATGTGAGTTCGGCTGAACCACAGTTACGTGAGTTAATGGCAGACCTGTATAGTAAAATTGCAAGTAGTTATGATAAACCTTCTAATGCTGAGTTTGATAATTTATCAGTTATTGTAGATCGTTTTAATAAAGCAAAAACAGATTTTAACAAGCTAAAAAAGAAAGCACGGTTAAAAGATTTTACGATTAAGACTTTTGAAGAGTTTCTTGAAGATTAAATCTGAAAAAAGCCAATCTACACTGATTGGCTTTTTTATTGTTAATAACATCGTTAACAAGAATAAAAAAATATAAGATTTGTAGTGCCCTAAATATCTAAATTTAAATACAAATCTTACTTGACATGAATACTAGAAACCTTGACTTAAAGAGAATTCGCCCTGATTTTATGACAACGTCTATAAATGATGGAATGAGTTCTGATGAACGCTTTCAAAACTTAGTTTTAAGACCAATAATTAAATTACAAAGCGATTTATTTATAGAAGTGTTTAAAAATTACATTATAAAACATAAAAATGTGTTTTATGATTTATCTATCGAAAAGCGTATTGACTATATAGGGAATGCTATTCACAAAGATATGAAATGTAGAAATGGTATTAAAGGTATGGTTATTGGCCTGTTTACACTAGAAGAATACAAACTTTACATTCAAAATTCGTCAGCATTAAACAAGCGTATGATGGCTATTGTAAAAGAAAGTATTATTGATAATGTTCAAGTTATAACTGACTCTAAAAATCTTGCAAAAGCAGTTTAAAGCATTGATTCTCCATTAAGATTGGTTGTAAGCACATCACTCATATAATCAAAATATGGGCGAATTGTTTTAAAGGCATCATCTACTATCCCTAAAAAATCAGATGATGTTACTTCTTTATCTGTAAATTTCTTGGTAAAAATAAACTGTTTCTTTTTAATCAAGTCGATATTCTTATCGTCTTTATTAAACCCTTTAGGAGCAGTTTTTACTTCATCTCCAACAAGATTACCCCAAACCGATTTGAATGTTTTGTTATTCATAATTTGACGAATTTCATCAGTATCCATTTCAAACTCTTTACGAATACGCAGTAAGTCGTCTTTATTGGGTTCCCAGAAACCAGTTGCAATAAAACTTTCATTATTAGGTGCAATATGTAAATAATAACCACCTCGTAATTCTGGCTTTTTCCGGTGTACAGAACCTCCAAAATGTGTTTTATATGGTGTTTTATCTTTTGAAAAACGCACGTCTCGATAAATTCTGAAAACTTTTAACTTCTCAGCATTATCATGACTATTTATTGCATTGTATAGTTCATTATAAAATGCTTTTACTTCAGTTTCAATCTTTTTAAACTCGGGTTTATTATCGTTAAACCAATCTCTATTATTGTTTTTTTGAAGCTTTTTAAAAAAATCTAAAGCGCTTTTAGGAATTGTCGTACTCATATTAAATTATTTTATTGAAAAATACAAAACTGATTAGGTTAATCAAACTCAATTTTGTTAAGAATTAGTCCAGAAGCTGGCGCAATATAGTCCATAACTTCTGTACTTTCTGGTTTCAGGCTTTGTCGTATATAATCCAGAGAAATTTCGCCACGACCTAATTTTATTAGAGCACCCATCATTAAGCGTATTTGATTTCTCCCAAAGCCTTTGCCCTTTACACGAAGTAAATAAGTAGATTCAGGAAAAAAACTCGCGGTAATTTCAGTGTTTTCAACAAGTTCACAATTGATAATTTCTCGATTATACATCCCATTGTTTGTTGGCTTATAGCAATAGGTTTTAAAGTTATGTTTGCCTTGAAATAGTTTAGCGCCTTTTATCATAAGTTCAATATTTAACTCCTCCAAAATGGTGGTCATAATTGGTGCGCAAAATGGATGAAACTTATCATCATGTGCAAATAAATAAAGGTATTCCTTTACTTTTGAATGCTTAATAATATTAAAGTTTTCATCTACCTCTTTTATAGCTAGTGCTCTAATATCCTGTGGCAAATTATGATTGAAAAGCTCTAGAAATTCGTCATAATCATCAAGTGGTTTATCATTTAAAAAAAGCTCAAAAGCAGCATCTTGCGTAGAAACCATAGCATCCGTTCGTCCTGCTGCTAATATTTTAAATGATTGATTTTCCAGAATAAATTTTAAAGTTCTTTCAATCATTAATTGCACGGTTTTCAATTTGGGCTGCTTTTGCCAACCATGAAAGCGATAACCCAAATACTGAATTCTTATAAGGTAATAATAACGCTTGTTAAACATCATTACAAGTACGTTAATTTAGAATGCACTTCAAAATTTAATGTCTAGATTTTAGAACTTCAATAATATCATTGAGTTTATAACCTTTTGCCTGTAATAAAATTAAATAGTGGAATAATAAATCGGCACTTTCATTTAAAAACAAATCTTTGTCATTGTCTTTTGCCTCAATCACCATTTCTATAGCCTCCTCACCTACTTTCTGGGCTATTTTATTAATTCCTTTATTGAACAATGATGCTACGTAAGACTCATTTTCCGTAGCACTTTCCTTTCTATTTTCTATAACATTTTCTAATTGAGATAAAAACCCAAATTCTTGCACGTTGGTTTCTTTCCAGCAAGTATCGGTTCCCTTATGGCAAGTTGGTCCTTCAGGTTTTACTTTAATTAATAAAGTATCGCTATCACAGTCATTTTTAAGAGAGACAAGGTTTAGAGAGTTACCACTATTTTCACCTTTTACCCACAGACGTTGTTTACTCCTACTAAAAAACGTTACCTTTTTAGTTGCTACAGTTTTTTCAAAAGCTTCTGCATCCATGTAACCCAGCATCAATACTGTTTTTGTATTTGCATCCTGAATAATTGCTGGTACCAATCCGTCACTATTATATTTTATGTCCATTATAATCTAACTTCTATATTATTATTTTTTAATTCTTTTTTTAATTCTGAAATTGAGATCTCTCCAAAGTGAAATACACTGGCAGCTAGAGCTGCGTCTACTTTTCCAATTGTAAAGGCATCAATGAAGTGCTGGAGTGTTCCTGCTCCACCTGATGCTATAATTGGGATGTTTAGAGTTTCTGATATTATCGCAAGTGTATTATTTGCAAAGCCATTTTTTGTTCCATCATTGTTCATAGACGTAAACAAAATTTCTCCTGCGCCTCTTTGTTCCACTTCTTTCGCCCAATCAAATAATTTTATATCAGTTGGAATTGTCCCACCAGCCAAATGTACCATCCATTGATCTTCAATTAGTTTTCCATCAATTGCCACAACAATACACTGACTTCCAAACTTGTTTGATAATTCATTTATTAATTCTGGTCGCTTTATTGCAGAAGAATTGATAGACACTTTATCTGCTCCACATTTTAGGAGTGCGTCTACATCTGCAATTGACGAAATTCCGCCACCAACGGTAAATGGAATATTAACTTGTTCGGCAACCTGCAGCACCATATCTAATGTTGTGCTTCTATTTTCTATAGTTGCTGAAATATCTAAAAATACTAATTCATCAGCACCAGCCAAGGCATATTGTTTAGCTAATTCAACAGGGTTGCCTGCATCAATCAGGTTTACAAAATTGACGCCTTTTACGGTTCTTCCGTTTTTAATATCCAGACATGGTATGATACGTTTTGCTAGCATCTTAATTGTTTATTATAAATTTCTCTAATTGTTTTAAACTGATTCTGTTTTCATAAATCGCTTTGCCAATAATAACACCTTCGCAACCTAGTTCAGTGAGTTTTGGTAGTTCTTCAATAGTTGAAATTCCACCAGAGGCAATAAGCTTTAGGGATTCTTCTTTTTGTTCAGAATAACATTTACTCAATATTCGTTTGTATAAACTAAATGAAGGTCCTTCAAGCATGCCATCTTTAGAAATATCTGTGCATATTACGTATTTGATGCCTTTGTTTTGATACTTCTGAATAAATGGAATAACCTCCAAATCACTTTCTTCTTGCCAACCAGAAACCGCAATCTTTTCATCATTGCAATCTGCTCCAAGAATTATTTTATTTGAACCATTGGAATCAATCCAAGATGTAAATACTTCTGAATTTTTAACTGCTATACTACCTCCTGTTATTTGATTGGCTCCAGAGTTAAATGCAATGTGTAAATCTTCATTGGTCTTTAAGCCACCACCAAAATCAATTTTCAAATTAGTTTTGGTAGCTATTTGTTCTAACACTTTATAATTAATGATATGACTCGCTTTTGCTCCATCGAGGTCAACTATATGCAAAAATTGAATACCTGATGCCTCAAAAACCTTGGCTACTTCTAAAGGGTTTTCGTTATATACTTTTTTAGTACTATAATCTCCTCTTGTTAATCGTACACATTTGCCTTCTATAATATCTATTGCTGGTATTATTCTCATATCTATTTCCTGCAAAAGCAGGAATCTTAATAATTATTAGTATTTATTTCTATTCTAAGACATTTCGACTGCGCCCAAGGTTACATTATTGCTTCTTTAAAGCTCATTATGACGCTAAAGCATCAAAAAATTCTTTAGTATTTGTTCTCCTGCTATACTACTTTTCTCAGGATGAAATTGAACCCCATAGAAATTTTTATGTTGTAATGCCGAGGCATAATCAATTTCATAATTAGTTGTGGCAATAGTTTCTTTACATTGTTCTGCATAATAACTATGTACCAAATACATGTATTCATTGGTTTCAATTCCTGAAAATAAATCTGATTTCAAATTGCTAATTGTGTTCCAACCCATTTGTGGTACTTTAACTTTGTTTGAAAAGCGTTTAATATTAACATTAAAAATACCCAGTCCTTTAGTATTACCCTCTTCTGTATACCGACAGAGTAGTTGCATACCTAAACAAATACCAAGTACAGGTTGCTTTAACCTCGAAATAAGTTGGTCTAATTGAGACTCTTTAAGCTTTGCCATAGCATTACTAGCTTCACCTACACCTGGAAAAATGACTTTATCTGAACTCAAAATTTCATCAGAGTTTTTGGTAAGAATTGCATCAACACCCAAACGCTTAAAAACAAATTGTAAGCTTTTAATATTTCCCGCGCCATAATCTATTATTGCTAGTTTCATTATATTATTCCTTTAGTGGATGGCAAAATCATTTTTCCGATATCGCGTTTTACTGCCATTTTTATGGCTTTTGCAAAGGCTTTAAAAATCGCTTCAATTTTATGGTGTTCATTAATGCCTTCTGCTTTGATATTCAAATTACACTTCGCTCCATCTGTGAAGGATTTAAAGAAATGCATAAACATTTCTGTTGGCATTTTACCAACCATTTCACGTTTAAAATCTGCTTCCCAAACTAACCAATTCCTTCCACCAAAATCAATAGCGACTTGTGCTAAACAGTCATCCATAGGTAAGCAAAACCCATAGCGCTCAATACCTAGTTTATTACCTAATGTAGTATTAAATAACTCCCCTAGAGCAATAGCTGTATCTTCTATTGTGTGATGCTCATCAACATCTAAATCACCCACAACATCAATGACCAAATCCAACTGTCCATGACGTGCAATTTGGTCTATCATATGATCAAAAAATGCAATGCCAGTATTACTATTGCTTTTTCCAGAACCGTCTAAATTTAATTCTATGTTAATCTTTGTTTCATTAGTATTTCGTGAGATAACTCCTGAACGTTCTTTAACTTTTAAAAACTTGTAAATTTCTTCCCAATCATTGCTTTCTAAAGCGATAAAATTCTCTAACTCGTCTCGTTTAACGGTTACTTCATTTTCTCCTAAGTTGTCATGGTTATTTATAAAAATGCCTTTGCTACCTAGGTTTTTTGCTAATTCAACATCGGTTAAACGGTCACCTATAACATATGAGTTTTCTAAATTGTAATCCATGGAAAAATACTTTGTTAATAATCCTGTATTTGGCTTTCTAGTTGGTGCATTATCATCAGGAAACGTTCTATCAATAATTTGCGCTTCAAATTCAACCCCTTCATTTTTAAAAGTTTGAATTATAAAATTATGAATAGGCCAAAATCGGTCTTCAGGATTAGCCCTAGTTCCCAAACCATCTTGATTAGTCACCATTACAATTTCATAATCCAACTCTTTGCAAATTTTACTTAAATATTGAAATACTTTTGGATAGAACACCAATTTCTCGAACGCATCAATTTGTTGGTCCGCAGGTTCTTTTATGAGCGTTCCATCTCTATCTATAAATAATACGCTTTTCATTTTAGTTTTTTTAAGGTGTTTATTAATTTTTGATTCTCCTGTGGTGTTCCGACAGTTATCCGAATACAATCTTCGCATGAGGACTGTGAACTCCGATTTCTAACTACAATTCCTTTTGCTAATAATTGCTTATAACGTTTGTTAGCATCATCAACTTTTATCAGTAAAAAGTTAGCGTCCGATGGATAAATGGTTTGTATATAATTAATGTTAGTTAATTCAAGCCTAATTAATTCTCGCTGCGCTTTCAATAGTTCAACATGCTTTTCTATATTTCTTCTATCAGATAATTGCTCAATTGCTCTTAGCTGAGTAAGGACATTTATATTATACGGTGGTTTGATTTTATTTAAAATCGAAATTATTTCTGTTGAAGCATAACATATTCCAAGTCTTATTCCAGCCATTCCATACGCTTTCGACAAGGTTTGAGTGATTATTAAATTAGGAAATTTATGAAGTCTAGATAACCAGCTTACTTCTTCAGAAAAATCGATATAAGCTTCGTCGATAACAACAATCCCATGAAAGTTTTTAATTAGAGTTTCTATTTTGGTTTTGTCAAAACTATTTGCTGTAGGGTTATTTGGAGAACAAATAAACAGTAACTTGCTGTTAATATTCTGTTTATATAATGCTTTTTTAACTAATGGTTGAAATTTATTTGATAACGGAATTTGTACTACTTCGATACCGTTTATATTAGCTAACACTTCATACATTCCATAGGTTGGTGGAAACGTAATTATATTATCTTGATTTGGCTCACAGAACGTTCTAAAAACTAAATCTAAAACTTCGTCACTCCCATTACCTAAAAGAATATTATCTGTTGATACATTTTTCTGTTTTGCTAAAACAGTCTTTAGGCGAGTTTGCTGTGGATCTGGATAACGGTTTACGCCATCTTCAAATGGGCTTTCATTAGCATCAAGAAAAACCATACTGTTATCAGTTTCCTTATATTCGTCTCTTGCTGAAGCGTATGGTTTCATTCGCTTAATACTTGGTCTTACTAAACTGTTTATTTCAAATTTATCTTTCATATTTAAAGGACTTCGATGCTTCGACTATACATAGCACAGGCTAGAATAGTCTAACATTTTATTTTAAATCTTTTAATCTAATCGATACAGCATTTTTATGTGCTTGTAAGCCTTCTGCTTCTGCCATGAGTTCAATAGTGTTGCCTATATTAATTAGTCCTTCCTTTGATATTCTTTGAAAGCTTATACTCTTAGTGAAGCTCTCTAAATTCACTCCGGAATAGGCTTTACAAAAGCCATTGGTTGGTAGTGTGTGATTTGTTCCCGAAGCATAATCTCCTGCACTTTCTGGTGTATAATTGCCAATAAATACTGAACCTGCATTTACAATACCATTTATATAAATTGTACTATCTTCAGTACAAATAATAAAATGTTCTGGTCCATATTCATTAATTAATTCGAGCGCAACCGTATTATTCTCCACATAAATCAGTTTTGAATTAGCAATAGCTTTTTCTGCAATGGCTTTTCTTGGTAATACTTGTATTTGATTGTCTATTTCTTGCTTAACATTATTAATTAGCTTTTTTGAAGTTGTCACTAAAATAACTTGACTATCTGTTCCATGTTCAGCTTGACTTAATAAATCTGATGCCACATAAGTTGCATTCGCCGAACCATCTGCAACAATAAGAAGCTCACTGGGTCCTGCTGGCATATCAATAGCCACACAGTATTTTGTTGCGAATTGTTTTGCAACTGTTACAAATTGATTTCCTGGTCCAAATATTTTATAAACTTTTGGAATAGTTGCAGTTCCAAAAGTTAATCCCGCAATGGCCTGTATACCACCAACTTTAATTATTTTGGTTATCCCACAAAACTGAGCTGCATACAAAATTTCGTTAGCAACTTTCCCCTTTGTGTTTGGAGGCGTACATAGAATAATCTCTTTACAACCGGCAATTTGAGCAGGAATTGCAAGCATTAATACTGTTGAAAATAAAGGTGCTGTTCCTCCTGGAATATATAAACCAACTTTTTCAATAGGTCGTTTTTCTTGCCAACATTTAACGCCCCTCGAAGTTTCAACTTCCACTCTTGCTGTTTTTTGAGCATTGTGAAAAGACTCTATGTTTTGCTTCGCTATTTGGATAGCATTTTTTAGTGCTTCAGAAACATTTTTTGAAGCCTCTTCCATTTCAATTTGTGTGACAAGATTATTTTTCAATACTACACCATCAAATATTGATGTATATTTTGAAATGGCTGTATCACCATGATGCTCCACATCTTTAAATATTTGAGTAACTGTATTCTCTATATCGTTTATCGATTGTGTTGGACGTTCTAGCAATATAGACCATGTTTCCTTTTTTGGATTTATTATTATTTCCATATTAACTAACCATTTTTTCTATTGGACATACCAGAATACCTTGAGCTCCTTTTAATTTTAATTCGTCAATGATTTCCCAAAATTGATTTTTACTTATTACAGAATGAACTGAGCTCCAACCCTCTTCTGTAAGCGGTAAAACCGTTGGGCTTTTCATTCCTGGAAGCACATTAATAATGTCTTCTAATTTATCATTAGGCGCATTTAATAAAATATATTTTGAATTTCTTCCCTTCAAAACCGATTTAATCCGGAATTGAATTCTACTTAGTACTTCCTGATTATTGGTTGATATTTTAGGTGATACCGCCAAAACAGCTTCAGATTCAAGAATTAAGTCTTCTTCTTTCAAATTATTTTTATATAATGTGCTCCCACTAGATACAATATCTACAATGGCATCGGCAAGCCCAATATTAGGAGCTATTTCTACCGAACCATTGATAATATGAAGACTTGCAGTAATATTATTATCTTCCAGAAATTGGCAAACTGTATTTGGGTAGGACGTTGCAATTTGTTTACCCTCTAAATCCTTAATACTGGTATATGCCATTGATTTGGGTACAGCTACAGAAACTCTACATCTTGAAAATCCAAGTTTTTCAATAGAGTTGATGTCATTGCCTTTTTCAATTAGAATGTTTTCGCCAATTATGGCAACATCTACGACACCATCCCTAAGGTATTGAGGAATATCACCATTTCTTAAATAAAAGACTTCCAATGGAAAATTCTTGGCAGATGCCTTGAGTTGATCTTTTCCATTATCTATAGAAATTCCAATATCTCTAAGAAGTTTCATTGAATCGTCGTGTAAACGACCCGATTTCTGAACCGCAATTTTTAATTTACTCATGTTTTATAATCTGTGTTTGAGTAAATATTGATTGGGAAGATTCCTGTATAGCAGAAATAAAAAACCCGTTCGATTTACTCAAACGGGTTTAAAATATATTAGTTTTTATTCAATACATCTTCAGCCTGCTTGAGTGCAAGTATGAAAATGATGATGATGTAATTGAATAAAATTCATTTTGTTTTTTATCTGTACAAATATTCAGAATTAATAATTACAATTCCTAATTTTTTAAAATAATTTTAATTATTTCCTAAAATTATTGGCATTCCATCTTTACCAGAACCTATAATGACCACCTTACTATTAGGTGATTGCGCTAGTTTAAGTGTTGCTTCAATACCTTTGTCTTGAAGAATTTTGTCTGTAAGTGATGCACTTAAAATTCTGTTTGCATCTGCTTTACCTTGCGCTTCAATACGTTGTTTCTGAGCTTCTTTATCAGCAGTTACCAGCCTAAACTCATATTCCAAGCTTTCTTGTTCTTGCTTTAATTTACGCTCAATGGCATCTTTAATTGTTGGTGGTAATGTTACATCTCTAACTAATATTTCGTTAAGCTGTACAAATTGCTTGCCTACAATTTTTTTAGTTTCTTCATAAATTTCATCTTGAATTACATCACGTTTACTAGAATACAATTGCTCTGGAGTATAGCGCCCAACTACACTTCTTGCAGCACTACGAATAGCTGGTTGTAATACTCTTGAAATATAGCTTTGTCCTTTTTCTTGATGCAATTTTCCTAAACTTGCATATTCTGGTTGAAACCAAGCCGAAGCTTCCAGTCTAATATCTAATCCGTTAGAAGAAAGCACTTGTAAAGTTTCAAGTATTTCTTGTTGTCTAACTTCATATACAAACACTTTATTCCATGGTGCTACTATATGAAACCCTTCACCTAGTGCAGGTTCGTCAGTTACTACACCACCTCCAAAAGTTTTGTATAAAACACCTGCTTCACCCGACCCAATGGTTATTGCTGATTTTGAAAATAATACGATTAGAACAATAAAGATTATGATTACTGGTAAAGCAACTTTAGGTAATTTTTCCATTTTAATATGTTATTTAAGTTAAATGAGTCCGTTATATTTTCTTAAAAACCACTCAATTGCCAGACTCAATGCAATGAGTGCTAATAGATATTTGAAGTCAATCAAAGGTACAATATTTTTACTATTTTTTTGTACTGTTTTAAAACGAGAATCATTTAATAAGTCACTTATTAATGTAGTTGTATTAGCAATAGAATAATGTGTACCTAAACTATTAGTTGCTAGATGTTGCAACTTTGTTACATTAGCATTCAAAAATTGTTGCTCTACATTGTACTCCAAAATTTTAATATGACCAGATTGGGTAATTTCTCCATTATTTGCATTAACTGTAAAACTGTATTCTCCAGACGGAAAATTACTTAAATCTACTTGATAATTGCTTTGCTTTAAAATAAACGGAAGTATTGTTTCATTATCAGAATTAATTTCTCGCATTGCAATATTTATGTTTGCTCTAGCATCAAATTTGTAATTCTTATTAAAAAATTGAGCCAATATTTTTATATCTCCATTGCCATTATAAAAGGATTCGTATTCTAAATTTAAACGATTTCTTTTTTTGTTCATTGCCAAATATTGCACAAGCTTGCCTATAAAATTATCGAATTGCTGAAACGATTTATTATTAAGATAGCTTAGCGCACGCCACTTCCATATATGTTCTCCAGCGAGCAATACTTCCCTCCTGCCATTATCTTCAAAAGTGGCTAGCAATGGTTCTTCAACTATTGTGTTATTTACCCGTTTGAATAATATAGTTTCCACTGGAATATTGAAGTTAAGACTCCCAAATTCAGATTGCAAAGGTGGAAAATCACCAAAAGCAAGATCATCCACTATAAAAGTTGAATAGTTGTTATTCTCTTCGGCTTGATAATCTTCTATTTGAGTAGTTATTTCCTGAGTGTAATTGTTTTGAATACTATTTAAAAAAGACCATTGGGTTTGTGTCCCTGTGATGACAAACTTATTACTTTTGTCTTTATCAAGTACTTCAAATACAGTTCTAAAAGATGTATTGGGCTGATAAAGAATAGTCATTTGAAAATCATCTACAGTATTTAAATACTCATTGGGACTTACAACTGAAACACTCCTTTGTTCATTACTCTCAATAGCCTTTTTAAGAGTGCCAATATCTGGATGGATAATAGAACTTACAATAGCAACATTAGTTTTTTGATCTATAATATCGACAGCGAACGGTTTCGTGTTATTAATCGTATTCTTTTCATTCTCAATAGGAGTGAGTATTGCTACATAGCTATTTATACCAATTTTGTTTGCTGGCAAAGTAAAATTAATAGTTTGCGAATTTTGGGTCTTAGAGAAATTAAGGTTTTGCTTGTAAACTGTTGTGCTATTTAAAGTGACTATTAACTGTGAATTCACATTTGTTTTCCCGTTGTAAACAGTAATAATTTCAACAGGAAATTTATTTTTTAAATAAGCGTACTTATTAACATTCAGTTGCTTTATTTTTATATCTGAATAAGTAGTTGTGTCGCCAAGAATAATTGGAAATACGACTTGTTTATAGTTTTGCGATACAAATTCGTAATCACTTCCATAGGTTTGGTTTCCATCTGTAATCAAAAGTGTTGGGCTTGTAGTGTTTTTATAGATTTGAGACAAATCATTAAAAACACTAGCTAAATTTGTTTGAGAATCTTTAAAATTGAGTGAATCTATAGTTTCAAAACTATTTCCAAACTTATAATATACAATATTGAAATGTTCATTTAACTGTGCATCATTTTCAATAATCTTTAATAATTGTGTTGTGTTGCCAACTTGATTTAAATGCTGAATAGATTCAGAATTATCAATAGCAACAACAAGATTAGGGTTTTCATTATAAAGCGTAACTTTTTCAAATTTAGGATTGCTAATTAGCAATAATATTGCAAAAATTGACACAAATCGTAACACAGCAAAACTTATATTTAGCTTGTTATGCTTAGATTTATACAAATACTGAAACAGCGCTAACAAAAGCGCTGCTATTCCAGCTAAAATTATATAGATTAGAGTTTCTGAACTCATAAATATATTTAGTTTTGATTGAATAGATTCTCTTCTTCGAGGAAATGACAAAAGTGATTAAGTAAGCATTCCTCCATCTACATTTAATGTCTGTCCTGTAATATATGAAGCCATATCACTTGCTAAAAACACACATGCATTAGCAATATCTTCTGGAGTTCCACCACGCTTTAAAGGAATTGCTTTTCGCCAGCTATCAACAGTTGCTTCATCTAGTTTTGCTGTCATTTCTGTTTCAATAAACCCTGGTGCGATTACATTGCTTCTAATATTGCGAGATCCCAATTCTAAAGCTACAGACTTAGAAAAACCAATTATTCCAGCTTTAGAAGCTGCGTAATTGGTTTGACCAGCATTTCCTTTAACACCAACAACAGAGCTCATGTTTATTATAGAGCCTTTGCGCTGTTTCATCATTGGACGAATTACTGCTTTAGTAAGGTTGAAAACTGACTTTAGGTTTACTTCAATTACTTTATCAAAATCTTCTTCGCTTATGCGCATTAAGAGATTATCTTTTGTAATTCCTGCATTATTAATTAGTACATCTATGCTACCAAATTCTTTCAATATTTCTGTGGCTAAATTTTGAGCTTGCTGAAAATCAGCCGCATTACTTTGGTAGCCTTTTGCTTTAACACCAAGCGCATTCAATTCTTTCTCTAGTACTTTTGCTGCTTCAACAGAAGCGCTATAGGTAAATGCAACATTAGCGCCTTGCTCTGCAAAAACTTTGGCAATACCTTTGCCTATTCCTCTGCTAGCACCAGTTATTATTGCTGTTTTTCCTTCTAATAGTTTCATGTGTCTCTGTTTATTATTTTTTGATGGTTTTATGACATGATTAGTTGTAAATCAAATATAGGAAATACAAGTTGTATGAAATAAAAAAACCTCACAAATTCTTGTGAGGTTTTTAACAGTATCCATTATTCTTAAGCTAAAACTTCAGCTACTTTTTTACCAATTTCGGCAGGAGATTCAACAACATGAATCCCACAATCTCTTAAAATCCGTTTCTTTGCTTGTGCAGTATCATCACTTCCGCCAACAATTGCACCAGCGTGTCCCATCGTACGACCAGCAGGTGCAGTTTCACCAGCTATAAAACCTATTACCGGCTTTTTACTACCACTCGCTTTATACCACTGTGCAGCATCTCCTTCCAGTTGACCTCCAATTTCACCAATCATAACAATACACTCAGTTTCAGGATCGTTTACAAATAGTTCAACAGCATCTTTTGTTGTGGTTCCAATAATTGGATCTCCACCAATGCCAATTGCAGTTGTAATACCTAATCCTTGCTTTACTACTTGATCAGCAGCCTCATAGGTTAATGTTCCAGATTTTGATATAATTCCAACTTTACCTTTTTTAAATACAAACCCTGGCATGATACCCACTTTTGCTTCTCCTGGAGTAATTATTCCAGGACAATTAGGACCTATTAAACGACACGCTTTATCTTTTATATAATCAGAAGCTTTAATCATGTCAGCTACAGGAATTCCTTCAGTAATAGTAATAATTACTTTAATTCCTGCATCAGCGGCTTCCATAATAGCGTCAGCAGCAAATGCTGGTGGGACAAAAATTATGGTTGTATCTGCTCCAACTTTGTTAACTGCGTCTTCAACTGTATTAAAAACGGGTTTATCTAAATGTGATTGACCACCTTTTCCTGGTGTAACACCTCCAACAACATTAGTTCCATACGCTATCATTTGAGTAGCATGAAATGTACCTTCACTTCCTGTAAATCCTTGTACTATTATTTTGGAATCTTTATTTACTAAAACGCTCATTTGAGTTTATTTAAATTGATTTATTAAGGTGGACAAAAGTAATTTAATGAATTCGGTTTTTAAAGCTAATTCATAGTTTATTTATAGAAATCATTAAGATTTTTTTTCTTCTTGTTTCTTCAATTTTTCTAAAATATCTGGAATCTTGCGTATGGCTGCAATTTCTTTGTATTTAGACCTAAAATCATCAGCTGGAATACCAAAATAACTCTTTCCACCTTCTAAAGACTTACTTACTCCAGCTTTGGCTGAGATAACTGCTTTAGAACCTATGGTAACACCACTTGTTATTCCTACTTGTCCCCAAATAGTTACTTCATCTTCAATCACTGAACAACCAGCAATTCCTACTTGTGAAGCAATAAGACATTTTTTTCCTATTACAGTATCATGTCCAATTTGAATTTGATTATCTAATTTAGAACCTTCTCCAATGATAGTATCTCCGGTGACACCTCTATCAATAGTACACGATGCTCCTAAATCGACATTATTTTCAATAACAACTCTTCCACCAGATTTAAGTTGATCAAATCCTTCTGGTCTATTTTTATAGTAAAAAGCACTGGCACCTAAAACTGCATTCGCATGTATAATAACATTGTTACCGATAATAGTATCATCATAAATACTAACATTAGAATGTATAACACAATTGTCGCCAATTACAACGTTATTTCCAATAAAACAATTGGGTTGAATAACTGTATTTTTGCCAACTATGGCACTATCGGAAATAGAATTATTTGATGACTGAAACGGTTTAAAATAAGTTATGAGCTTATTAAAATCTCTAAATGGATCGTCGGATATTAAAAGTGCTTTACCTTGTGGACAATCTACAACTTTGTTTATTAATACAATTGTAGCATTAGATTCTAAAGCTTTGTCATAGTATTTAGAATGATCAACAAATACAATATCTCCAGATGTTACAACGTGAATTTCATTCATGCCAAGAACAGGAAAATCTTCATTTCCTATAAATTCACAATCAATAAGATTTGCAATTTGTTTTAGGGTGAGTGGCTTAGAAAATTTCATCAAACTAGGTAATTACGCCTTAATACGTTCTTTGTAAGTTCCTTTTTCAGTTTCTACTTTTATTTTATCACCTTCATTAATAAATAAAGGTACCATAACCGTAGCGCCCGTTTCAACTGTTGCTGGCTTAGTGGCATTGGTTGCTGTATTTCCTTTTACACCAGGTTCTGTAGCAGTAACTTCAAGAATTACACTTGCAGGCATATCAACAGAAAGCGGCATATTATCTTCAGAATTGATAATAACTGTAACTACTTCTCCTTCTTTCAATAATCCAGGATTATCAATAGCACTTTTATTTAACATTATTTGGTTATAATCCTCTACATTCATAAAATGAAACATGTCTCCTTCTGGATATAAGTATTGAAATTTATGAGTTTCTACCCTAACTTCATCGATTTTATGTCCTGCAGAAAATGTGTTATCTAAAACTTTTCCAGTGGTTACACTTTTCATTTTTGTTCTTACAAATGCTGGACCTTTACCAGGTTTTACATGTAGAAATTCAATAATTTTATAAATATCGTGGTTGTATTTAATACACAATCCATTTCTTATATCTGAAGTATTTGCCATTTTTTATTTTAATTTAAAATATCCTTTCATTATGCCACGATGCGAATTCTTTATAAACTGTAAAATTTCGTCTCGCTCTGGAGTGGCTTCCATTTCTGCTTCAATAATTTCTGAAGCTTGAGTATTGTTATAGTTTCTTTGATAGAGTAATCTATAAATGTTTTGAATTTCTCTAATTTTATCTGAATTGAACCCTCTACGACGCAAACCAACAGAATTAATTCCAACATAGGCTATAGGTTCTCGACCTGCCTTAACATATGGTGGTACATCTTTACGTACTAAAGTTCCACCAGTAACAAATGCATGATTACCAATGGAGCAAAATTGATGAACAGCTGTCATTCCTGCAAGAATAACATGGTCGCCAACTGTAATATGACCAGCCAATGTGCTATTATTTGAAAAAATGCAATTATTCCCAACTACGCAATCGTGTGCAATATGGCAATATGCCATTATTAAACAGTCATTACCAATAACTGTTTTCATTTTATCTGAAGTACCTCTGTTTATAGTTACACACTCTCTAATAGTAACGTTATTACCTATCTCTACAGTAGTATCCTCGTCATTATACTTTAAATCTTGCGGTATTGCAGAAATAATTGATCCTGGAAATATATTACAATTTTTTCCAATACGTGCGCCTTCCATTATGGTAACATTAGAGCCTATCCATGTCCCATCACCAATCACCACATTATTATGGATAGTTGTAAACGGTTCTATAACAACATTTTTAGCTATTTTGGCTCCGGGATGTACGTAAGCAAGTGGTTGATTCATTTCTTATATTTTATTGTTTCTAAAAAGTGAAATGTGTTCGCTAATCATAATTTAAGAAAACTCTATAAAATTAATTTTTAGCTCGGTTCATAATTATTTAACTTTTGTTATTTGGGCCATTAGTTCAGCTTCTACACAAAGCTTTCCATTTGTATAGGCATAACCTTGCATATGGCAAATTCCGCGTCTAATGGGAGCTATTAAAGAGCATTTAAAAATTAAGGTATCTCCTGGTACGACTCTTTGTTTAAACCTTACTTTATCAATTTTCATGAAAAGGGTTAAATAATTCTCAGGATCAGGTACTGTGCTCAGTAACAAAATCCCTCCTGTTTGTGCCATAGCTTCAACTATTAAAACACCTGGCATAACTGGAGATCCAGGAAAATGACCTTCAAAAAAAGGCTCATTCATGGTAACATTTTTTAAACCAATAACATGTGTTTTTGATAGTTCGAATATTTTATCAATCAATAAAAATGGTTGCCTATGAGGTAACATATTCATAATTTGACTAATATCCATCAACGGTTCTTGATTCAAATCTACATATGGTACATTATTACGCTTTTCGATTTTAATAATCTTTGCCATTTTCTTAGCAAATTGTGTGTTTACAAAATGTCCTGGTTTATTGGCTATAACTTTACCCCGTATTCGTGTGCCTATTAATGTCAAATCTCCAATTACATCTAAAAGTTTATGTCTTGCTGCCTCATTTGGATGATGTAATGTAAGATTATCAAGAATTCCGTTAGGTTTAACTGCAATATTATCTTTTTTAAAGGCTACTTTAAGGCGCTCCATTGTTTCTGGAGATAATTCTTTATCTACATAAACAATAGCATTATTTAAATCACCTCCCTTTATTAAACCATGCTCTAACAACATTTCTATTTCATGTAAAAAACTAAATGTTCTAGATGCGGATATTTGGTCTTTAAAATCTGAAATATGGTTTAGGGTTGCGTTTTGAGTCCCTAATACCTTCGTTCCAAAGTCAACCATAGTAGTAACTTGATATTCATTAGCTGGAATAATAGTGATTTCACTACCAGTGTCTTCATCAGTATATGATATTACATCTTTAATTACGTATTCTTCACGATAACCATCTTGTTCAATACACCCAACAGTTTCCAACGCCTCAATAAAATACTTAGAAGATCCATCCATTATTGGAGGCTCAGAAGCGTTAAGCTCTATTATTACATTGTCAATTTCTAGACCGACTAAAGAGGCTAAAACATGTTCGCAAGTTTGTATAGTTACGCCATTTTTTTCTAAGCAGGTTCCTCTTTGTGTATTTACAACGTAACTAACATCAGCATTTACAATAGGATTTCCTTCTAAATCTACTCTTTTAAATGAATATCCATTGTTTACTTCGGCAGGTTTAAAAGTTAAGGTTACATCTTTTCCAGTATGAAGACCGACTCCTTTAAGCGAAACCTCTTTAACTATGGTTTTTTGCTTATTCTCAGTGCAAATCATTTTTTTTCAATTTTTTTTCAATTTCACTTATTTCTTTTACAATTTTAGGTAAGTTTTTAAAATATACATACGATTTATTATAATCGCCATACTTGAGAGCTGGTGAACCTTGTAACACTTCATTATCCTTTACATTTCTTCCAATTCCAGATTGTGCTTGGATTTTTACATTGTTACCAATGGTTAAGTGCCCAACTATTCCAACTTGTCCTCCTATTTGACAATTTTCTCCAATTTTTGTCGATCCAGCAATACCTGTTTGTGCTGCTATAACAGTATTTTTTCCAATGTCAACGTTATGGGCAATTTGAATTTGATTATCCAATTTAACACCTTTCCGAATGATTGTTGATCCCAATGTCGCTCTATCTATTGTTGTGGCTGCTCCAATATCAACATTATCTTCAAGAATAACACTTCCGGTTTGAGGCACTTTATTATATTCTCCTTTTTCGCTAGGTGTAAAACCAAATCCGTCAGCTCCAATAATAGCTCCTGAGTTGATAAAGCAATTATTACCTATAATACACTCTGAATATATTTTTACTCCGGAAAAAATAACAACATTATCTCCAATAGTAACATTATCTCCTATATAACTGCTAGGGTAAATCTTTACATTATTGCCAATAATTACATTATCTCCAATATAAGAAAACGCACCAAGATAGATATTGTCGCCATAAGATGCAGTTTCTGAAATGAAATTTGGTTGTTCTATACCAACTTTATTCATCTTTACTTGGTTGTAATACTCAAGTAATTTTGAAAATGCTTTATAGGCATCATTTACCTTAATTAAAGTAGTATCAATTTCGACATCAGTCTTAAAATCACTATTTACAATAGTAATTGAAGCTTTGGTGCTATATATATATTGTGTGTATTTGGGGTTTGCTAAAAAAGTCAACGACCCTTTAGTACCCTCTTCAATTTTTGCGAGTTTAGAAACTTCAACATTTGGGTTTCCTACAATGTCTCCTTCTAATATCTCTGCTATTTGCGTTGCGGTAAATTTCATTTGTGGCAAAAGTATAAAAAATGTACTAAAGTTTTTCTTTTGGGTAACATATATAATACTTAGTTACTGGTTTTGAAAGTACTTTTGAATTTAAAAGGTCTGAAGCCTCTACTATATCGGCAATTTTACCTGTTTTATAAAGAATATGAATGGTTTGATTTTTTAATTGATATGCTTGGTTTGTAATATCTCCCGTAAACACAAAATATTTGGCTTCCTCTTTTGTAATACTATATTTATTAACCAAAGCATCAATATGCTTAGATAGGCTTTTATCTTTAATTGCTTTATCTTTTAGTTTAATCTTTAACAACCCTCTGTTTATTATCATGTCGCATAAATTGCTCAATACAAAATCGGTATGATATTGCCAATCTTTAAGTGCTGAGATAATATCATAATCGTCCAATTTTGCAAATGTTTGTAATGCTTTGTCATCAAACTTATTTTCAGTTATATCATTTTTTAAGAAAAATACAAGAGCTTTACTTGAATTTAACTCCTTCCCTTTTTGTGTTAATTCTTTAGCACGATGTAATGCTCTTATCATAAGCTGTTCGGCTACTAAACTCGTTTTATGTAAGTATACTTGCCAGTACATAAGCCGTCTAGCAGTTAAGAATTTTTCAATTGAAAAAATTCCTTTTTCTTCAATTACCAATTTATCATCAACTACATTAAGCATGGTAATTAGGCGCTCGCTATTAATGTTTCCTTCAGCAACACCAGTATAAAAACTATCTCGTTTTAAATAATCTGCGCGGTCCATGTCCAATTGTCCAGAAATTAATTGATACATAAACTTTCTGTGGTATTCTCCCTTAAAAATAGTAATAGCTAACGTTAAACTTGAGTTAAATTCAGTATTAAGTTTTTGCATAAATAGCAACGAAATCTCTTCATGAGAGACACTATTTACAATACTATGCTCCATTGCATGACTAAATGGTCCATGACCAATATCATGTAAAAGTATAGCAATAAGTAATGCGTTTTCTTCATCATTAGAAATTGTAACTCCTTTAAAACGAAGTATTCGTACAGCATTTTGCATTAAATGCATACAACCTAAAGCATGATGAAACCGTGTATGATGCGCTCCAGGATATACTAAATAAGATAACCCCATTTGTGTAATTCTTCTGAGACGCTGAAAATATTTATGTTCAATGATATCAAAAATTAACGCATTAGGTATTGTAATAAATCCGTAAATTGGGTCGTTAAATATTTTGAGTTTGTTTTTAGTATTCAAGTTGTGCAAATAATTAAAATTTAACAATACAGCAAATCGCTGTCTTTTTTTTAAATGGAATAAAGATATCAAGTAAAAGTAGTAAAACCATCGAAATTACTTCTTTTTAAAAATAATACATATATGAACAATATAAATATCCTTTGGGTTGATGATGAGATTGATTTATTAAAACCACACATTTTGTTTCTTGAGCAGAAGAATTATAACGTAACTACTTGCCAAAGTGGTACTGAAGCTATTGAAACTATTGAAGATAAAAATTTTGATATTGTTTTCTTAGATGAAAATATGCCTGGATTAACCGGTTTGGAAACGCTATCAGAAATAAAAGAGATCCGTAATAACCTTCCGGTTGTGATGATAACAAAAAGCGAAGAGGAATATATTATGGAGGAGGCTATTGGAAGCAAAATTGCCGATTACCTTATAAAACCTGTAAATCCAAATCAGATATTACTTAGTCTAAAAAAGAATCTGGATCATACGCGACTTGTTTCAGAGAAAACTGCGTCAAGTTATCAACAAGAGTTTAGAAAAATTGCTATGGATTTATCTATGGTAAATACCTATGAAAAATGGGTAGATTTGTATCAAAAACTCATTTACTGGGAAATTGAACTTGAAGATATTGAAGATCATGCCATGTTTGATATTTTAGAATCTCAGAAAAATGAAGCCAATTTACAGTTTGGTAAGTTTATAGAAAAAAATTATTCCGATTGGTTTGAAACTAAATCTGATGCTCCTGTTATGTCTCATACATTATTTAAAGAAAAGGTTGTTCCTGAATTAAGTCCAAACCAACCTACCCTATTAGTTGTTATTGATAATTTACGATATGACCAATGGAAGGCCTTTGAGCCTATTATAAATAATTATTATAAGAATGAAAGTGAAACGCCATATTATAGCATTTTGCCTACAGCAACACAGTATGCAAGAAATGCTATATTTTCTGGATTAACACCAATAGACATGGAACGTTTACATCCTAACTATTGGAAAAATGATACTGATGAAGGTGGAAAAAATTTATTTGAAAACGAATTTTTAACCGCTCAGTTAAAACGTTTAGGACTTAGCCATTTAAAACACGAATATTTTAAAATTACTAATTTAAGATCTGGAAAAAAGTTAGCCGATAATTTTAAATCAAAAAAGAATAATGACCTAACTGTTGTTGTTTACAATTTTGTGGACATGTTATCGCATGCGAAAACGGAAATGGACGTTGTAAAAGAACTCGCCTCTGATGACAAGGCATATAGATCGTTAACCGTTAGTTGGTTTAAGAACTCTCCACTTTTAGATATTATACAGCAAGCACAGCAGCTAGGCTTTAAATTAATATTAACCACAGATCATGGCACTATTAATGTAAAAAGCCCATCAAAAGTTGTAGGTGATAGAAATACAAGTTTAAACCTAAGGTACAAAACAGGGAGAAGCTTAACCTATAATACAAAAGACGTATTAGCTGCTAAAGATCCTAAAAAAATACAATTACCTTCAATTACTATGAGCAGTTCTTATATTTTCGCAAAAGGAGATTTGTTTTTCGCTTACCCAAATAATTACAACCACTACGTTAGCTATTTTCGCAATACATATCAGCATGGAGGTGTATCTCTAGAAGAAGTAATTATTCCATTTGTTGTGCTTAATCCAAAATAATTTTATCTACAAATTGCAAAAAACATCGATGAAATGCATTTTTTTATTGTTTTTTTCATATATTAGCTATATTATTGCATCACGTTATGCAAATGAAAACAGATTTTGACATCGTTACTATTGATAAAACAGCCCAAATGTTACTTAATACTGTAACAACAAAGATCATATTGTTTTATGGCGATATGGGCGTTGGCAAAACGACACTTATTAAAGCTATTGTGAAAGCTTTAGGAGGAAAAGACAAAGTAACTAGCCCTACGTTTTCATTAGTTAATGAATATGAAGTCACAAATGATATAGTATATCATTTTGATCTGTATAGAATTAAAGATGAAGAAGAAGTATTTGACATAGGTATTGAAGATTATTTATACTCTGGACATTGGGTTTTTATTGAGTGGCCAGATAAAATAGTAGAAAATCTGCCGATTACAGCAGACATTTCTTACATAAAATTAAATAAAGACGGTTCTAGAACACTTAAAATGAGTGTTTCTAATATAGATTTGATAAAAAAGAAAAAAATAATTAGTAAAAAAACAGTAAACACGCCCCAAATAAAAATCACGAAACTACGGAAAAACCGTAGCTCGTAAGTCCCATGAATAAAGGGTTTTAACATTTATTTAACATTTATTAAAAGACTTGTACTTTATCTTTGTAATAGATATTAATTAATTAAATCCCTTAAATTATGAAAACTAAGAAGTATTTAATCGCAATAGCGATATTTGGAGGTGTTTTGTTTACAGCGCAAGCTACTAATCTTTTAGATTTAAATGGACAAACAACCACACAAGTTGAAAAAGCAAAAGTCAAAATTCCTGGTCAAGGTAAGTAAAAAAGACTTAATAATTGGGAGTATAATAGCTACATTTATAGCAATAACTCCATATTTATTTACATTATGGGAAGGTGTTCCAAATAAAGAAACTTGGGACACCTTTTTTGGTACTTATACTAGTGGTTATTATGAAAGTGTACAAATATTAGTTTGGACCTTATTAGGAAAAATCATTCCCCTTCTTTTATTAATTATTTGGATGTTTACTAATAAGCATTGGTGGTTTCATGTGCTTATAGTACCCATTGCTATGTATTTTTACCAAATAATTACCATTTTAAACGATGATTTAGAATTTTCTGATGAAAATCAAATTTTGTATTTACTACCAGTAATGGCTATAATAATTCCTTCTATTTATTTATTAAGAGCAAGAATGGCTGATAAAATAGATGAAGCCACTAAAACTATTGAAGAATTGGAAGAGGAACTTATGACCAAACCAAATAGGTTTTGGGATAAAGTAACTCAGTATTTCTAAAATCAAATCTTCTTTAGAAATTATTTTCAATTGATATTACAAATTTATTTGTAATTTGGTTTTCTATTAACCAAACTATGAGTAAATCTGTCACTCCTTTTACAAAAGCACAATTGCTTCCTCAGGAAGAAATGCTTGAAGTATTAAAACATAAAAGCAACTTATTTATTGGTATTCCCAAAGAAACTTCTTTTCAAGAAAGGCGTGTATGCCTTACTCCAGATGCAGTTTCTGCTCTAGTTAATAATGGGCATCGTGTTCTTTTTGAGGCTGGAGCTGGGGAAGGTGCTAATTTTCAAGATAAGAATTATAGTGAAGCTGGTGCAGAAATCACAAAAGATACAGCAAAGGTATTTTCATGTCCAATTCTTCTTAAAGTTGAGCCACCATCACTGGATGAAATAAAGCTTATCAATCCGCAAACCATATTAATCTCAGCATTACAACTAAAAACGCAATACAAAGCTTATTTTGAGGCTTTGGCTAAAAAAAGAATAACAGCATTAGCATTTGAATTTATTAGAGATGCCGATGGTGCTTATCCTGCCGTACGACAATTAAGCGAAATTGCTGGTACAGCCTCGGTAGTAATAGCAGCGGAATTGTTATCCAATGTTAATAATGGTAATGGGTTATTATTTGGTAATATTAGTGGCGTCCCTCCTATTGAAGTTGTAATTATAGGTGCAGGAACTGTTGCAGAATTTGCAGCACGATCAGCAATTGGATTAGGTGCGAATATTAAGGTTTTCGATAACTCTATTACTAAATTGCGAACACTTCAAGCTAGTCTTGGTCGCACTATATATACCTCAACTATGCAACCCAAAAACCTGCTCAAAGCATTAAAGCGTTGTGATGTTGCGATTGGTGCTGTACGAGGTAAAAATAGAGCGCCAATATTGGTGAGTGAATATATGGTTGAAAATATGAAAACTGGAGCTCTTATTATAGATGTAAGTATAGATATGGGTGGCTGCTTTGAAACCAGTGAAGTTACTACACATGACCATCCTACTTTTGAAAAGCATGGCGTAATACATTATTGTGTACCAAATATTCCAGCACGATATTCCAGATCTGCTTCTGTATCAATAAGTAACATATTTACACCGTATCTTTTAAAAATAGCAGAAGATGGTGGTATTGAAAATGCACTGCGATTTGATCGTGGTTTAAAAAATGGTTTGTATTTTTACCACGGAATTTTGACTAATAAATCTGTAGCTGATTGGTTTGATTTAGACTACGGCGATGTCAACCTTCTAATTTTTTAAGTGTTAAAAGCAGCACTAATTAATTACTAACTCATGAAACTTATACACCGTACAGGTTATTACCTTGCAGGATTCTCTGTTGGCATTGTTATTTTGGCCTTTATTTGGAAAGGGAAAAAAGCTGAATTTAACTATTTTCCCGATGCAAGAGTGCTAAAAAACATTAATACAAAGGAACAATTATTTTCAAACAAGGTTAAAATAGCAATTACAAATAATACCATTGATACTACAGCAATTTCATATGTTTTAATGAAAGGAGATGTAAATTTTTCAAAGAGCCAGACTAAACGTAAGCCCTGTAAAATTTATGTTATTGAAGGCGACTATGCTGATAAAGAAATTGTATTAACTGTAGAAAATTGTGATAGTATTGCTACAGTTCAAGAGGTTAGTGTAAAATAAAACGCCCAGTACTATTAGCTATTGAGCGTTTTAAATATACGTACTGATATACTTTCTTATCGAAAAATTATTTTTTTTGTAGTTGTTCTATTTGTTTCTTGTAGGGTTACAAAATATAAACCACTACTAAATCTAGAAATGTCTAATTGTTTCTGAATTAGCTCTCCATTATTATCGCTAATCGATTCCATATATACTAATTTACCAACAGTATCTTGAATATATAAATTTGATGTTCCTATTAAGCCAGATAATTGAAGCTTAAGAATGCCATCGATTGTTGGATTTGGATAAACACTATATTGATAATTTGTAGTATCCTCCTCACCACAATCTATAACAAATACTGAAACTGATGCAGTATCTGAAGCATAATCGTTAGATACAATTACGGTATATGTTGTGTCTTCAATTGGGGTAACATCAATACTTTTAGTAATTTCACCCGTACTCCATAAATATGTTTCTCCCCCATTAGCAATTAAGGTCTGTGTATCACCACTACAAATTGTCATATCTTTTCCAGCGTATGCTACGACCGTATTTGCAACATTTACCGTTACTTGTGCTACGTCTGAACAATCATTAGTGTAACCAATAACTGAATACACAGTGGTTTGTTGAGGGCTTACAGCAATATTTGGCTGTATAGCACCATTACTCCATTGGTAGGTATCTGCTCCTGAAGCAGAAAGTGTTACGTATTCCCCTAGATTGATAGTTTTATCGTCACTTACCTGTAGTTCTGGTGGAGAATCTACAAATACAGTAACTTCATCTGTGGCTGAATTTGAATCTTTTGTAACCAATACAGAATACACAGTCGTCGATAAAGGATTTACTGTAATACTGGCCGTAGTTTCTCCTGTATTCCATAAATACCCTGTTCCTCCAGAAGCTGTAAGAATAGTGCTCTCCCCTTCACATATAGCAACATCGGCACCGGCATTTGCAGCAAAACTATCTACTACAGTCACTGTTACGTCGTCTGTACTTGTACATCCATTTGTTTCGGTTACCGATACAGTATAGGTTGTTGTATTTGTTGGCGATACAATTATTGAGGCTGTAGTTTCTCCAGTACTCCATAGAATATTACCAGTACCAACAACTGTTAGTGTTGCACTTTCCCCCAAATAGATGTCCACGTCATTACCTGCGTTTATCGTTTGCCTGGGCTTGACTGTGACAATTACCTCGTCAATACTCGAGCAAGAGCCTTGAGATGCTATCACAGTATAGTTTATTGTTGTTATGGGGCTTATAGTAATGCTTTGAGTTGTTGCTCCATTACTCCATAGATAGGTACTTCCTCCAGATGCTGTTAATGTAATTTCTTCACCTTCACAAATGGTTTGGTCTGCTCCAGCATTTGCTACTGGAATACTATTTACAGTCACCGTTATGGTATCTGTACTTGTACTTCCGTCTGCACTTATACCAGTAACTGTATAAGTCGTTGTTGCATTTGGATTTACTGTAATACTGGCCGTAGTTTCTCCAGTATTCCAAGAGTAGCTCACTGCACCAGTTGCTGTTAATGTACTTGTATCTCCTATACAAATTTCTTGGTCATTACCAGCATTTACGCCTGCAGAAATTTCTAAATCTCTAAAATCAACAACAAATGTGTGTACAGGAAAATTATTATTCCTCCAATCAGAAGCATATAAAACTCTGTTACCTGATGGTGAAGGACAAACTTGAGCTTGATTTTCATAATCACTCAATAAATTTCTACCATGAGCTATTCTTTCAACCCTTGTTCCATCTAGCTTTACGCCTATAATTTCATTGAAATAGGGCCCCCAGTTTTGATTGTCAGTAGATATGGTAAATACCCAACCAGGTCTATTTAAGGATCTTGCAGAACCATGGCTTGCGTAACCGCCTTGAGTTAAAACAGTAACTTGACCATCAATTAATCGTCTTTTAATAACTCTACCATCGTCTGGATTTGATTTAGAAACCCCAACAGCAACCTCATTTCCTTCTAGATCTACTGCTAAATCAAAGTGACTGGGACGTCCATATTCACTCCAATATGGTCCTACTTGATTTCCGGCAAGATCAAATATTTTAGTTCTATCTCCTCCATTGCCATAATTACCATTAACCATGGTATAATTACCCAAAGGAGAAATAGATAACCAGTCAATATCTATACCCGAAAAATCTATATCTGGATGTTTTATATTATTTGCAAAATCCAATGCAAATACGACTTGTTTACCATCTGAATTTCTGGTTGCAAAAACAGATATTTTAGTCCCATCATGAGTAAAATTCCCTGTGTATCCAGTTGAAGCACCAGAATAGCCGCTATATGCCATTAGCTGTGTTGTAGTGCCGCTTGAATAACTCCAAGAATAAATACCATCATCTCGTATTATTAGCATAATATCTGGATTCGTAGGATGCCAACGTATTTCGTTATTTGAAGGAACATTTGCTTCTTTAATAACTTCATAAGTTTCACCATCTAAAAATAAAGCAGGTCCCCAACCACCTCCTTGGGTTTTGTGCCGATCTAAATAAATAATTGATTCATCTGCATTCCAGGGTTGTCTCGTAGAATACCCATGTCTAGCAACGTTTCGCCACACTTCGCCATTAACATTTTGGATAGCAGTACCTACATCTCCCGTTATTCTTGTAATCTTGGTTCCAAAAACAGGATCGGTAGTAGGCTGTAAATACCCAGGTTTAGGCATTTCTTGAATTGGCCAGTAGTTGTTCTGGTCAGTAATTAAATCATAATCTTGTGCATTTATCGAATTGCCAAAAAAACAGAGTGCAAAAATTAAAATTACTGCACGATTAGCTGAACTAATGATTTTCATATTATAATAATTTGGGGCTTATGATATAAACATAAACAAATAATCATTAGTGAAATATTTTTCACTAATTTAATCGATAAAAAACAATTAAAATGAAACTATTTCTTACAAATAATGTCAGTTTAAGGATTTTATCAATCATTTCATCGATGTTTCTTTCAAAGTTATTTAATAATAGGTACGACAGAATCTTGATTTTGGATGTTTATTTTAATAAAAAATTATTAACAATTCATTTTTAGACTAAAAATGTGTTAATTTATTCCCTGTAAATATTGCTATATTGAATATTCGAAAATATTTTGGATTAGTTGAAAATTTTGTGTCTTACTTCCTCTTTAAAGTAATAGATGCGATAATTCCATTAATTATAATTCCGTATCTTTTTAAAGTCGTTGGCATTGAAAACTATGGTATTTATGCTTTTGCTTATGCGTTAATTTTTTATTTGCAAAACATCATTCAATTTGGCTTTCTGCTGTCAGCTGTTAGAACTATTGCTGTAATACGAGATAATAAGAAGAAATTATCAAAAGTCTACAACAATGTATTTACTACTCAAGTCTATTTTTTTATTTTAACAATGTTTCTTTTGGTATTATTAATCGTGTTAGTTCCTAAAATAGGCGAGCATTATATTATTTATTGCTTTTTTAGCTTATTACTTATTGGGGAATTGTTTAGCCCAATGTGGTTCTTTTTAGGGGTAGAAAAAATGCGATTTATAACCATTGTCAATGTAATCTCAAAATCTGCATTTGCTATTCTATGTTTTGTTTTGATTAAAGAAGAGTCTGATTATATTTATATTTCCTTATATCATGCTACGGGGTATATTGTGTCTGGTATTATAGCTCAAATTATTATCTATAAGCAATTTGGAATACGATTTAGATTTGCTCAGTTTCATGAAGTAAAACAAACCATAAAAGAAGCATGGAGTTCTTTCTTAACATTAATATCGCCTACCATTTATCATAATACGTCTATTTTTTTAGTTGGTATATTTGGTGTTCCAAGTCATGTTGGCTTTATGCAAATAGGTTCTAAAGTTTCTGGTGCTTTTGGCGTTGTTAACACCATTATGACAAGTGTTTTATACCCATTTTTAAACAGAAACAAGTCAGCAATTAATATAACACGGTATGTATTTATTGCATTTGGTATTTTACTATCTCTATCTATGTATTTCTTTGCTGATGTATTAATTAACTTATGGCTTAATAGAATGGATCGCCAAAGCGAATCTTTTGAAATAATTAGAGTTGTAAAATATTTAAGTCCTAGTCCATTCTTAGCGTCAATGATATCAGCTTTTGGTGTTAATGGCCTAATGATTTATAAAAAAGACAAACTTTACTCTAACATAATTATTATAGGCTCATTTCTTGGTTTAGTAGCAGGTTTAATTTTAATACCTAGATATCATTATATAGGCGGTGCAATTACTATTATATTTGCTTTATCAGTAAAAGCTTTGCTGTCCTGTTTTTATTTAATTAAAACCATGAGGAAACAAAAACAAATTTAATATGAAGTTTAGCCACTATATCTGGGCAATATATTTAATTGTATATCCTTTTTATTTTTTTGCAGAGGGTAATCCTCAAGTAGCTGATGTTTTTGGTGTTTTGCTAATTGTTGTAAACTTCAAATTAATTATGACAAGTATTAGTACTAATAGGTTTTCTAAAAATTTATTCTTATTTGTAGTATATGCACTTATATTGAATACTGTATGGATGCTCATTTTAGGTGACTTTATTTTAATTAAGAATTGTATTTTTTATGTGTATTGCTATTTATTAATGTTAGTAATTTTCAATAAGATAAAAGAGCACTCTTTTTTAATAATTACTCTAAAAGCCTTATCTATAGCGTTAATAATTCAAACTATTTTATGGCCATTTATAAAGTCGCAAGGTGTAAGAACACATATGTTTTTTAACAACCCTAATCAATTAGCGCTTTGGGGTATTTGTCTCTTGATTATTGTATATGTTTTGGCTAGTATTTTAAAAGTAAAAGAAATATATCGTATTTCTTTATTTCTTTTAAGTACATTGTTTATAATCATTTCTGCATCAAGAGCAGCTTTGTTAAGTGGTATAGTGTTCTGGTTATTTTATATCTTTAATTCAAGAAAGCATTTTATTATAGCAATAACAGTATTTATTATAGGTATTATTTTTATAAACTATAACTATGATATCAAAATTCATGAGTTTGCAGCGTTAGAATACAATGCTGAGCGGTTTTCTAAAAACGGATTGACTAGTGATCAAAGTTTTGGTGGTCGTGGATATGGAAGAATTATTGAAAACCCTAAATATTTATTATTTGGCGCAGGCGAAGGTGAGTACGAACGCTTTAATGAAAGTATTGAACTGCACTCTATTTTAGCAAATATCCTCTTTAGTTACGGAATTATTGGATTAATGCTATATTTAGGTGCATTTGCTTCTTTTACAAAAAAAATGACATTAGAAGTTTTTGTTATTCTATTTATAATTGCATTTTTTGGAAGTGTGCATATGACATTAAGAATCCCTTTATTTTGGATAACACTTTTATTTGTTATTTATTTACATGAAGAAAAATCCAAAGGAGATAGTTTACTAAATTCTGATTAATAGCTACTTAATTACATTTACTAATAACTAAATACGATTTATGTGCGGTATTAATGGAGTTATAACTTCTTCAAAAGTTGATAGTTCAAGTATGGCTGAAAAGCTTGCAACTATGAATGATTTGATTATCCATAGAGGTCCTGATGAAGATGGAATCTATGTGTATAATGATGATTCCGTTTCGATAGGCATGGCAATGCGCCGCTTATCAATTATCGATTTAACTACTGGTAGACAGCCTATGTACTCTAAAGATAATAGTATTTCAATTGTCTTTAATGGCGAAATTTATAATTACAAAAAATTAAAAGCCGAACTAGAAGACGCTGGAGCTATATTTGATACAACATCAGACACAGAAGTAATTTTAAAACTTTATGAGAAGGAAGGTCCAGAAAGCTTCCAAAAATTAGATGGTATGTATGCGTTTAGTATCCATGATAAAGCTAAGAATAAAGTATTTATAGCTCGAGACTTTTTTGGTGAAAAACCATTGTATTACACTCAAACTAATGATGCGTTTGTATATGCGTCTGAATTAAAATCTTTAACAAAGCAACTTAAAAAGCGCCCAACAATTTCAACTACCGGATTGAATCTTTATTTTAGACTTACTTATATTCCTGCTCCTTATACCATCTATAATGATATCCATAAGTTAAAAGCGAATCATTATTTAGAATATGATTTAATATCCCACAGCTTCGCTATCAATAAAATTAGTAACCTTAATACCAAAAATAATAAAGACATTGCATTTAATACTGCAAAGCAAAAGATTCATGATTTAGTAAATGAAAGTGTAGAAAGCAGGTCGATTGCCGATGTGCCATTGGGAACATTTTTATCTGGAGGTGTAGACTCCTCTATTGTTTCATTGTGCTTGGCAAATATGAATGACTCAAAAATTGACACGTTTTCTATAGGATTTAAAAAAGCTGCTTACGATGAAACAGACAAATCAAGGGTCGTTGCCAAATTAATTAATAGTAATCATCACGAGTTTATTATTGACGAAACAGATTTAGAACACAATATAGATAACATCCTTCTTAATTTTGATGAACCCTTTGCAGATTCGTCTGCACTACCCACCTATTTGGTTTCAAATAAAACAAGTGACTATGTTAAAGTGGCATTAACCGGAGATGGTGGCGATGAAGTCTTTGCTGGATATAACAAGCATTATATAGGTAAATTAAATGATAGATACACCTCTACGATACCTCAGTTTGTTCATAAAGGTTTATTAAATACAGTGCCTAATTTATTAAAAACAAAAGACGATAAAAGAGGGAAACGTTTTAAAATGAACAGACTTTTAAAGGCCATAGATTATAGTGGCGAGTTTTACTGGAATATCATTTCGTTAGCATTTACGGATGATGAAAAAGAACATCTTTTTTTGCCTCATAGGATTGAGACTACAGTTTTTAGCAGCTATAAAAAAGATATAATTGATACACCAAAAACTATTACAGAGTTTAGGGAAGTTGACAGGCATGTAAGCCTTGAAGGTGATATGCTTGTTAAAGTTGATAGAACAAGTATGCTAAATTCTTTAGAATGTCGTGCCCCATTTTTAAATAAATCGCTTTGGGAATATACAAATAGTTTATCTGAAGACTATTTGTTAAAAGGTTGGAATAAAAAGCATATTTTAAAAGAAGCCTTTAAAAATGAATTTCCAAAAGACTTTCTTGAAAAATCTAAACAAGGGTTTGGCGTGCCTGCTGGAGATTGGCTGCGTTCTAGTTTAAAAAAAGAGCTAGAAAGTTATATTGAACCTAAATATTTAGCGTCACAAAATATTTTCAATATTGATATGATAGTTAAATTGGTAAAGAATCATCTTTCTGGAAAAGAAGATAATTCCATGAGAATCTGGACATATTATTGTTTTCAAAAATGGTATTTAAACACCTATTTGGTTATATAGTTTGTATATGAAAAAGATAATGCGCATAACTACAGTACCTATTTCCTTAAAAAACCTATTAAAAGGGCAGCTTAAATATATGAGCTCGTTTTATAATATTATTGGCATTTCAAGTTCTGGAAATGAAATTAAAGATATAGAAAAAGAAGAAGGTATACGTGTTATAGAAATTGAAATGACACGATCTATTACACCACTAAAGGATTTAATATCAGTATATAAGCTTTATAAAACGTTTAGAAAAGAAAAACCCTTTATTGTACACACACATACACCAAAAGCTGGAACTGTAGGTATGATTGCTTCAAAATTAGCAGGTGTGCCTCATAGGTTGCATACAATAGCTGGATTGCCTTTATTAGAAGCTACAGGACTTAAAAGATGGCTTTTAAATACGGTTGAAAAAATAACTTATGCTTGTGCTACTAAAATATATCCAAACTCATTTGGGCTAAAAAATATTATACTTTCCAACAATTTCACAAAACCTAATAAATTAAAGGTCATCGGAAATGGTAGTTCCAACGGCATTGATGTTGACTATTTTAATAGAGAAAAATTAAATTCCACTCAAATATCAAGCTTGAGAAGTGAATTAAACTTAAACAATAATGATATAGTTTTTATATTTGTAGGAAGACTAGTAACCGATAAAGGTATTAATGAACTTATATCTGCCTTTAAAGATATTTGCATAAAATATATAAATGTAAAGCTTTTATTAGTAGGTACTTTTGAAAGTAAACTTGATCCTTTACATGAAGAAGCGCTTAAAGAAATAGAATCAAATAATAATATACTAGCTGTTGGATGGCAAACAGATGTGAGACCCTATTTTACAATATCAAATGTATTAGTTTTTCCAAGTTATAGAGAAGGATTTCCAAACGTCGTCATGCAAGCTGGAGCTATGAATTTACCGAGCATTGTTACTGATATTAATGGTTGTAATGAAATTATTAAGGATAATGTAAATGGTATAATAATACCTCCGAAGAATGTAGAAAAGTTATTCAAAGCTATGGTAGTGTTAATAGAAAATTATGATGAAAGAATTGCACTTGCAAGAGTATCACGAGACATTATTTGCAAAAATTATAAGCGTGAAGTAATTTGGGAAGCACTATTACAAGAATATCAAAATTTAAAATAGAGAAATGTACGTACCTGTAATAAAACCATTCTTAGATGTATTAGCCTCAATTGTTGGCCTTATACTCCTCTCTCCTATTTTTATAATACTCATTATCATCTTGTTAGTTGATAATAAAGGTAAACCTTTTTTTTACCAAAAAAGAGCTGGAAAAAACGGCAAAGTGTTTAAAATTATTAAGATTAAAACTATGAACGATAAAAAAGACGAACATGGTAAGTTTCTTTCCTTTAATGAGCGTGTTACCACTCTCGGAAAGTTTATAAGAAAATATTCTCTAGATGAAATTCCACAACTATTCAATATTATAAAGCGAGATATGAGCCTTATTGGTCCAAGACCTTTACATCCCGAGTATTTACCCTTGTATGATGAAGAACAGGCAAAGCGTCATGATGTTATGCCAGGAATAACTGGCTGGGCACAAATTAATGGTAGAAACACAATTACCTGGGGGCAAAAATTTGAATATGACGTTTGGTACGCCAAAAATCAGTCATTTCTATTGGACTTAAAAATACTTTGGCTTACCTTTTACAAGGTAATTAGGAAAAAGGATATAAATAATTCTGAAAGCTCTAATATGCCAGCCTTTAAAAATGCAAAAGTTGAATAGAGAAATAGGTTCTAGTTTTTACGAATTACATGAAAGCGATCATGAGTTTCAAATTCTAAAACAGGATGTGGTAACCTTAGACCTTAACTTTACCTATTACTATTCTGGCAGAAATGCAATATTGGCACTTCTTAAAAATATTACCAATGGGCAAACTATAAACACCATTTGGTTGCCAGAATATTACTGTGATACTGTAGTAAACTTAGTGTCGTCCAATTTTAATAATATAAAGTATTATGCCATTAATCCCTTTGAGTTTGATGAAGAAATAGATGTAACAACATTTGCTACTCATAATGATGTTGTAATTTTAAATAACTATTGGGGCCTATCTGTATTTAGCTATCCAAATAAAAATCGTCCAATCATTATTGAAGATTATTCACATGCATGGTTAAGCCAACAAAGTTTAAATAGTAATGCCGATTATTGTATTTGTTCTTTAAGAAAGACATACCCTATTCCTCTTGGAGCTGTAACATGGACACCAAATTCAAATAAAAAGATAAATTTTTATGAATACACAATAGATAAATCTGTTCTTAAAGCTTTAGACACATTTAGTAAATCCATGTCTTTAAAACGGCTTTTTATAAAAAATACTAAAGAGTATGTTAAGGAAGACTATCTCTATCTTTTAGATGATGGTGAAGCACTATTGAATATATCAAATAATTATATAAAACCACCTGATATATTTGTGGATTTAGTTAAAAAGTACATGTGTTTAAATCCTAATCCTATAAAAGATAAGCATTTAAAATACATTTTTAAGCACTTAAATGAAACACCATATTTTAAAATAATTAAAAGAGAAGGAGTTACTCCTTTCGGGTTACTTTTACTTTTCAATGATTTAAATTTGTTTCATTCTTTTAAGAAACATATGATATCTAATCATATATATCCAGCGCATTTATGGCCTCATAATGACTTACAATCGTCATGGAAATATGTATTTAACATCCATGTAGATTTTAGATACGATATAGACGATATGACATATGTATGCGAAACAATTAATACTTGGATAGAAAATATCTCATAAATTTATATGAAAATTATACCTAAACAAGCTAATATACCAAACGCATATAAAAGAAATTTTATAAAGTTTAATAATGGAAGAGATGCATGGCATGAAGTTATAGGTGCATATTTAAAGCAAAGACCTAATACCACAATAATACTTCCTTCATATATTGGTTTTTCAATTAATGAAGGAAGTGGAATTTTTGATCCAGTGACTCAAAACAATGCCACATATCAGTTTTATAGCCTTGATGAGAATTTGTCCATTTGCTTTAATAATTTAAAAGATGTAGTGAATAATGCTGAAAACCCATTAGTTTTACTTGTACACTATTTTGGGTTTCCTGATAGTAATTATTTAGAGATAGCCAATTGGCTTATAGAAAATGATATTCTTTTTATTGAAGATGCTGCTCATGCAATGTTAACAGATTTAATTGGTGGTATTTGTGGTAGAAAAAGTTCCTATACAATCTATTCTTTGCACAAAATATTGCCATATACAAAGGGAGGTATATTAGTTAATAATAGTACCAATATATTGCAAATCTGTAACTCTACTAATGATGCCCTTAATTTTTTTGAATATGACTTAAAAACAATTTTTGATCGTAGAAGAACTAACTACTCTGTGCTTTTAGAATTGCTCAATGATATTGAAGAAATTAAAATTATACATCCTTTTCTAAAAGAGGGTATTTGTCCGCAAACATTCCCAATTATTATTAAAGGAAATAATAGAGACAACATATATTTTGAAATGAATAAAAACGGATTTGGCTTGGTAAGTTTATATCATACAATGATAGATGAGCTTGTTAGCAGTGATTTTGCAGCAGTAGCATATACATCGAAACATATTATTAACTTACCAATACACCAAGATTGTGATTCAATTGCTTTAAATAAGATGGTAGATAACTTAAAACTAATTTTACTGAATTAATAATGATATTAAAAGTTTTAAATCTAGATAATCTATCAGATATTAAGAGCTATAATAGCGCTCTTAATAGTTTTAAGTCTGAAAACCCCTATTATAAAACAGAATTTATTGATACATTTTCATCAGGACTGAATAATGCACATGCATTTATGCTCTTAAATGTACAAGAGCAGGTTATCGTATTAATGCCCTTCTATATCAAAAAAATTGAAGATTATAAGAGCGATGAAGATTATTTTGATATTATTTCTGTTTATGGCTACAGTGGTCCTCTTTTTTATGAAGATATTGATGAAAATTTATTACAAGAATTCTGGAAAAAAGTTGATGAGTGGTATAGCGTCAATAACGTAGTTTCAGAATTTATTAGATTCAATTTAAATAATAATTGTTATGGCTATTCTGGCCATTTAATAAAAACATTATCCAATATTAAAGGGAAAATTATAGAGCCCATTAAACAATGGGAAAACTATGATCGGAAAGTTAGAAAAAATGTAAATAAAGCCATAAGCAACAATTTAAAAGTAAATATCTATTACCAAAATATCACTCCAGAAATAGTAAACACATTTTATGCTATTTATGTAGATACCATGAATAGAACTCATGCACCAAAACAATTTTTTTATAAAAAACAAAAAATAGAATCCTATATTAACAAATTGAAAAACCGTGTTGTTATAGCCATAACCTATAAAGAAAGTACAGCAATTTCTTCAGAGTTAATTTTGCTATCTAAAACTAAAATGTATTCACTTTTAGGCGGTACAATGGCTAACTATTTTAATTTGCGTCCTAATGATATTCTAAAGCATGAAGTTATAAATTGGGCATTCAAAAAAGGTTTTAAATATTTTATTTTGGGAGGTGGCCACGGAAGTAATGACGGTATATATAGATATAAAAAGTCATTTTTTCCAAATGATATTTCAGTTTTTTATACAGGAAGAAAAATAATTAATAAAAAGATTTATATAGAATTATCAAGAGATTTAATTAAAATTGATGATACGTATAACATGGATGAAGATTTTTTTCCAATATATAGAAAGACAAGCTAGTTTTTAGCAATATTTCATAGATTAGTTATAAACTAGTATAAGTTACTCAATAAAAATATGCCAAATAGCAAATTATTATCTGTGGTTATAATATAGAAGATATATGCTGTTTGGTCGAAAAAATTAATCTTTGGAGTAAAAACAACGTATAATTGCTTACCCTGACCAAAAACCATGATAAAAGAGATTACTTCTAAAAACGATTGGACTGCTGTTCTAAGAGAGATGGATAGCTATGATTTTTATCATACTTATGATTATCATAATATTTCTCTTAATGCAGATTGTGAAAAGCCGCTTCTTTTAGTATATACAAATGATGATACAATTATTGCGTTGCCTTTATTATTAAGACTTATTCCTGATACTGAATATTATGATTTTACATCAGTCTATGGCTATGCTGGCCCTTTAAGTAAAAATATAGATTTAACCTTTGATAATAGTAGATTTAAAACAGAACTGCTTAACTATTTTAAATCGAAAAACATCGTTTCAATTTTTTCAAGATTACATCCTTATCTAGAAGAGCAAACGTGTATATTATCAAAATTTGGAGATATTATTTCGCTAGGAAGAGTTGTAAATATTGATGTGACATTACCTTTAGATGAATCTAGAAGAGTATACCAAAAATCACTAAAAAATCAAGTGAACAAGTTGCGTAAAACATGTTGTGTTCGTAAGGCGAAAACTAAAGAGGAAGTTTTAGCATTTATTGATATTTATCATGAAAATATGACACGGTTAGATGCTGATAAATATTATTTTTTTGAAGCTGACTATTTTTTAAACTTCTTAGAACAATCTGATTTTAAAACTGACATCATGTTGATTGAAGAATTAGAAACTGGGAACATCATTGCAGGTTCAATGTTTGTTAAAACTAATGGTTTTGTACAATTTCACTTATCTGGAACTAGAACAGATTATTTACGGTTAAGGCCTTCTAAATTATTTTTAGACGAGATGCGCATTGAAGCAACAAACAAAAATTTTAAATATTTTAATCTTGGAGGTGGATTCGGAAGTAATGAGGATTCTCTTTTTGAGTTTAAATCGGCTTTTTCAAAAGATTTTAGGAACTTTAAAATATGGAAATATATTGCAAATGAAAGCGTTTATGATAGTTTAGTTTCTAAAAATAATAATGCAAAAAAAACTGAATATTTCCCATTATATAGAACAATTAGAATATAGAACATGACTGGGCATTTTGTTATTTCATTAGACTATGAGTTACATTGGGGGGTTTTTGACCACAGATCTGTCAATGATTATAGAGAAAACCTTGCTAATGCTAACATTGTAATTGAACGACTTATTGCTCTGAGTGATATTTACAGTATTAAATTAACCTTTGCTACAGTTGGATTTTTGTTTGCCAAAGACAAAGCAGCGTTAATTGCTTGTTCTCCAAAAAACAAACCACAGTATACAAATAATAAATTAAATCCATATTTACATTTTAATCATATTGGTAACAATGAAATTGATGACCCATTTCATTTTGCAAGTTCTATGATTGATAAAATTAATGACAACAAGAATCATGAAATTGGAACACATACTTATAGCCATTATTACTGTGATGAAGAAGGTCAAAACATAAAACAGTTTGAAGAAGACATACTAGCGGCAATACATATTGCAAAAAGTAAAGGAGTTAATCTAGAAAGTATAGTTTTTCCAAGAAATATGGTGGCTGATACAAAATATCTAGAGGTTAGTTATAAACATGGCATAAAATCATATAGAGGTACAGAGGAATCTTATATGTATAATATACACCCTTCAAACCCAAAATATAATTGGCTTTTATTTAGACTTTTAAGGATTTTTGACTGTTATGTAAATATAACAGGGAATAATACGTATAACTTAGAAGAATTATATGAGAAAAGCGAAATTATTAATTTACCCTCCAGTAGGCTACTTAGACCATATTATAGCTTTATAAAATTTTTAGAGCCCTTAAAGATTCGAAGAATAAAAAAAGGAATGCGACGAGCTGCAAGAAAAAATGAGCTTTTTCACTTATGGTGGCATCCACACAATTTTGGAAAAAACATTGATGAAAACTTTAAAAACCTTGAGAAGATTTTTAAAGAATTTGAGAGACTAAATAAAAATTACAAATTTAAGAGTGAAACAATGACTTCGCTTATAAATAAATTGCACAATTTGGGTTAAAAGCTTCAAAAGTATTTTGTTATCTTAACAAAGTGCTTTTTATCTGTTTATTTTGCAAGTATCTAATTATTAGTAGATATTTATCAAGTTATTAATGTAAATACTAGTTTTACAATTAACTTAAAAATTTATATTGATACCGCTTAATTATAGTATTGTTTATGAAATCTAAAATTTGGTTGTCTTCACCACATATGAGCAGTAAGGAGCAAAAGTTTATTAATGAAGCTTTTGCATCTAATTGGATAGCCCCCTTAGGCCCAAATGTTACTGGGTTTGAAGAAGACATTCAAAACTATCTAAATCAAAATTGTCATGTTGCTGCTTTAAGTTCAGGAACTGCAGCAATACACTTAGCATTGATTTTGCTTGGTGTGAAAAGTGGGGACGAAGTTATTTGCCAAAGTAAAACATTTTCGGCTTCAGCTAATCCAATAGTATACCAAGGAGCAATACCTGTTTTTGTAGATAGTGAAGTGGACACATGGAATATGTGTCCCATACAATTAGAAACAGCTATTACGGATAGAATTTCAAAAGGAAAAAAGCCTAAAGCTATTATTGTTGTGCATTTATATGGCATGCCTTATAAAGTTGATGAGATACAAGCTATTTCCAAAAAGTATAATATTCCAATAATTGAAGATAGCGCCGAAGCCTTTGGGAGTTCATACAAAGGTATTAAGTGTGGAACTTTTGGTGACATTTCAATACTGTCCTTTAACGGAAACAAAATTATTACAACTTCTGGAGGAGGTGCTTTAGTTTCAAAAAATAAGAAAATAAAAGAGAATGCCATTTTTCTTTCTACCCAAGCTAGAGATAAATCGATAGCCTATTTACATTCTCATATTGGTTATAATTATAGAATGTCTAATATTATTGCAGGAATTGGGAGAGGTCAAATGACCGTTTTAGATAGCCATGTTGCCAAAAGAAGAAGTAATTACAATTTCTATAATAGTAAATTAAAAGAATTTGAAGCTATTAGCTTTTTAAACGAACCCAAACGATACTTTTCTAACAGATGGTTAACATGTATTTTATTAGATTCGTACAAGACAAGAGAAGAGTTGCGACAAATGTTTGATAAGGAAAATATAGAAACAAGACCGTTATGGAAACCTATGCATCAGCAACCTATCTTTAAAACTTATCCAAGTTATTTAAACGGTGTTTCTGACAACTTGTTTGAAAAGGGGCTGTGCTTACCCAGTGGCTCAAATTTAACTAATGAAGATTTGAGTAGAATTTTAAAAGTGTTTCAGATATTTTTTTCTTAATCTCGGAACATATCTATTGTTACTAGGCTTCTTTTAAAAATTGAATCATTAAAGATAAATCAAAAGAAATTTTATCTAAAACTTCGTGGTATATATCTCACGTTTATAAAAACGGTAAAATGAGTGCTTTGTCGTATTTATTTGATGGATAATGATTAAACACTGATATTTACTGTGATAATGTTACTGCATATTTTTAGTTTAATTATATAGTAACTATATTTATACAAACAGTTTATTTAATTAATAATTAAATAAATTGAGTTGTCCCATAAATAAAATGCCAAGACAAATGGTTAATTAAGGTCTTGAACATTTTATTAACCTTTGAATTTGATTACATAGCAAATTGATTTTTAACAAAGAAATCTCACTGTTTTTAAGAGATTTTTATTGAAATGTTAATGTAATAATGCCTATTTAAAATGTTTAGAAGTGTGTTATATGAAATATCGCAAAAATATGCGTCTAAGTGGCTTGTCCTCTTTTTTGATGTATGCATTGTAGTATTTACCTTTTTTATAGCGTATTTAATCCGTTATAATTTCAAAATCAATTTTGTTACAATTGAATTTTTTAAACAAATCCCATTTGTAATAATCTCTGCCATAATAAGTTTCCTAATAGTTGGAACCCACAAAGGAGTAGTTCGATTTACTGGGAGCAAGGATATCATTAATATTATTATTGGAGTTAATATATTAGCGACAACGCTACTGATTGAAACTTTCCTTACAAGACAGTTTGATTTTTTTATCGCCAGTGATATTTCTGGCTCTATCATATACATCCATTTATTATTAAATATCTTACTCTTAATTTCAGCCAAACTTTTTATCAAAGCAAGTTATAAAACAATAATCTCAGGGTTTAAAGATAAAACTAATGTTTTACTTTATGGTGCTGGTAATTCAGGCAATATAACATATGATGTGATTTCTAATGACCCAAAAGCAAATGTTGAAGTCATAGGGTTTATTGATGATGATGAGCGTAAAATTGGAAAAAAAATAAACCTGCTCACAGTATATAATCTCGAAAAAATTGATGAAGAGTTTCTTTTAAAACATGACATTCACGAAATAATTATTTCTATTCAAAATATAAGCTACCATCGTTTATTAGAAATTTCCAGTTATTTCCTTGAGAAATCTATAAAAGTAAAAATTGTACCTCCGATTCAAAAATGGATTGATGGTGATTTGCAAACTAGTCAAATTCAAGAAGTTAAAATTGAAGATTTGTTAGGACGAGAACCTATTAGCTTTGAAAATCCAATTTTGGTTGAAGAATATGACAACAAGGTTGTATTAATTACAGGTGCAGCTGGTTCTATTGGAAGTGAAATAGCAAGGAATCTTTGCAATTTTAATTTTAAAAAATTAATACTTCTAGATCTTGCCGAGTCTCAATTATATGATGTTCAACAAGAGTTCATTCAACAAAAAATAACAAATTTTGAAGTCATTATTGCCGATATTAGATGTACAACAAGAATGGATCAAATATTTACAGAGCATAGACCAGAAATAATTTTTCATGCAGCAGCTTATAAGCATGTTCCACTGATGGAAAACAATCCGCAAGAAGCGATAGCTGTAAATGTTGGAGGTACTATTAATATTGCAAATTTATCAGTAAAACATGGGGTTAATAAGTTCGTAATGGTTTCTACCGATAAAGCCGTTAATCCAACAAATGTTATGGGAGCTACAAAACGTGTAGCTGAAATGTATCTATCCTGCATAAAAGGCAAAGGTCAAACAAAGTTTGTAACGACACGCTTTGGTAATGTACTAGGCTCTAGCGGTTCTGTAATACCGCTATTTAAAAAACAAATTGAAAATGGTGGCCCACTTACAGTAACTCACAGAGATATTACCAGGTTTTTTATGACTATTCCAGAAGCTTGTGCACTTGTATTAGAAGCAGCGGCAATGGGTAATGGTGGCGAAATTTTTGTGTTTGATATGGGTAAATCTGTGAATATATTTGATTTGGCAATTAACATGATTAAGCTCTCTGGCTTAAAATATCCAAATGATATTGATATAAAAATTACTGGACTTAGACCGGGAGAAAAAATATTTGAAGAGCTTTTAGCTGATGGAGAAAACACCAAATTAACATATCATGAAAAGATAATGATTGCTAAAAGTAAAAAAATAAATACCAAAATCATTCAAGATAAAATTATAGATTTATATAGTTCAAACTTAAGTTGTCAAGCAATAGAGATTGTAGCCAAATTGAAGGAAATTGTACCTGAGTATATTTCTAATAATTCTAAATTTGAAGTTTTAGATACTACTAAAAATTAAACATAAAAGATTATGAAACCACAATTAAAAATATTTGATTTATTTAAAATAACAGCGCTATTTACAATTGCTCTTTTAAGTTCTTGTGCATCAAAACAAAATATTGTGTATTTTCAAGATGAACCATTATCAGCTGCAATAAATAATTCTAGCCCTAACTTTGAACTACATTATAAAGCAGATGATTTATTAACTATAAATGTATCGGCACTAGATCCTAAGGTAGCAAGGCCATTCAATTTAGAAGCCACATATACAACCCAATCTGTAATTGATGGGCAAGGAGCTTTGTTGCAGCAAACATACCTCGTTGACAGTAATGGAAATATTGAGTTTCCAGTTTTAGGTACCGTAAAATTGGGAGGCTTGTCTAGAACTGAAGCTACATCTCATCTAAAATCAAAATTAAGCGAGTATATTAAAAACCCCATTGTAAACATTAGATTAGCCAATTTTACAGTTTCAGTACTAGGAGAAGTTACTAAACCAGGGACTTATACCGTACAAGATGAAAGAATTTCATTGCCACAAGCTTTAGGATTAGCCGGAGATTTAACAATTTATGGTAAAAGAAATAATGTGTTTTTAATTAGAGAAGTAAATGGTGAAAAAAAATATACAAAATTTGACCTTACCTCAATAAATGTTCTTTATTCATCAAATTATTACTTAACACAAAATGATGTAATTTATGTGGTGCCAAATAATGCTAAAGTTGGACAATCATCATACAGTAATGGTGTCGTTATTTCAATAGTTGGTATATTAGCAACAGTTGCGGCTATTCTAATTAACTAACATATTTTACAACTTCATGACTTTACATCCTAAAAATAGCTCTAGTCTAAGAGAACAACTAGAAAAATATTTAGTAAAATGGAAATGGTTTTTAACTAGTTTCTTTATTTGTTTTGCAATTACATTTTTATACTTACGATACGCTACTAATACTTATAAAATAGAAGCTACAATTAAAATTGCTGATAGTAATGAAAAAGGCATGCAAAGAGAGGTGAATAGAGCGTATGATTATGGATTATTTGAAAAAGATTATAATAGTGTTCAAGACGAAATCCAAGTCTTAGGCTCTAGAACGATAATTAATAATGTTGTATCTAAGTTAAATCTTAATATACAATACTATATACAAGGGACTATTAAGGAACTTGAAATATATACTAATCCGCCTTTAACTATTAATTTTCTAGAACAAGACAGTGTTTTAACGACTATAGATACTACTTATATCTTAAATGTAATCTCTAGAACTCAATTTAAATTTAAAAACTCTAACAAAAAATTCAACTTTGGCGATAATATTAATACCACTGTTGGAGATATTATTTTAACTCCCAACTTTGATCAGCCAGAAATGAAAGTTGGAAAAAGTGTCAAAATAAAAGTATCTCCAATTTCAAAAGTTAGTGCAAACTATAGTGAAAAAATTAAAATTAAAACGTATGGTGAAAATTCGAGTATTATAAACATAGAACTCGTTGAGCCTGTAATTGAAAAAGGAGAAGATATATTAAACAGCCTTATTGACGAGTACAACCAACTTGTTGTTACTAATAAAAATGAAGTTGTTAAAGTTACTTCCGATTTCATTAATAATCGTTTACAAGTGGTTTCATCTGAATTATCAGCTGTAGATTTAACTTCTGAGACCATTAAAAAGGATAATAAATTAACCGATTTATCCTCACAATCAAGTATTTTTCTTCAAACAGAAAGAGATATAGAAGTCCAACAAGTAGCCACTTCAACAGAATTGCAGCTAATTGACTATATGTCTAATTACTTGAAAGAGAATAGTGGCAATAGTGAACTTATTCCCGCCAATATGTCTTTTAGAGATAACTCTATAAATGAAATCACCAAAAAACACAACGATTTAGTTATTCAGCGTAATAGAATGCTAAAAAATTCAAGCGAAAAAAACCCTGTTGTTGTAAATTTAGATGCGCAAATTATAAGCTTAAAGCAAAGTTTAAACACTGGTTTAGAGAATATTAGATCTTCAAATAAAATAAAGCTTGAAGCACTAGATAAAGAAGGTTCAAGAATTTCGTCTCAGTTGTATTCTGCCCCTAAAAAGGAAAGGCAGTTTAGAGACTTAAAGCGCCAACAAGATATTAAAGAATCTTTATATCTATATTTATTACAAAAGCGTGAAGAATCTGCTATATCACATGGTGTAACATCGCCCAATGCTATAATCATAGACGACGCTTTTGCAAGCTCACTCCCTATTTGGCCAAAAAAAGAAATATTATTTTTAGGGGCTTTTATTTTAGCGTTCCTTATTCCAACAAGTACAGTTTACATTTTAGACATGCTGGATACAAAAATTAGAATTAAGAGTGATGTTAATAAAGAGCTATCTATACCTTTTATTGGAGATGTTCCTAGATCAAGCTCTAAAAACGTTTTTATAGAAAAACTAGACTATTCTCCAAAAGCTGAAGCTTTCAGATTAATTAGGACAAATATTGATTTTATGATTCCTAATACAGGAAAAAGTAAAGGGAAAACTATTTTTGTAACATCTACCACAAGTAAAGAGGGAAAGTCACATACAACTATTAACCTAGCAAAATCCTTATCTTTTTCCAATAAAAAAGTATTGATTATTGAAACAGATATCCGAGTTCCAAAATTGAATAAATATTTAGGTATTGAAGGTGAAAAAGGGCTTGGTTTAACTAACTTTATTATTAATAATAAAATAAATTTTGCTGATGTAATTAATAAGGTAAGTGATAATCTAGACATAATTCTTTGTGGAACCATCCCTCCTAATCCAGCAGAGTTATTAATGGATGAAAAATTAGAAATACTTTTTAATGCTGTAAAAAATAAATATGATTACATTATTGTAGATACCGCAGCAGTTGGGCTAGTAACCGACACTCTATTGATTAGTAAATTCGCTGATATGGTAATTTATGTAGTAAGAGCTAATTATATTGATAAGCGCCAATTGCATGTTGCACAATCAATGTATGATGAAAAAAGATTACCTAATATGGTCGTGCTCTTAAATGCTGTTATACAGAAAAAGGGTTATGGCTATGGCTATGGAAATATTCCTAAGAAAAAATTTAAATTCTTTTAATAATAATTTATAGTTTATAACTCTAAAGTTTTCTTCTTTTTTTTTCTTGTTTCAATAAGTTAAGCTCTCTATTGGTTTGTCCTGATACAGATGTGTTTTCCTCTGCTCTACGTATTAAATATGGCATAACATCTTTAACGGGGCCAAATGGTACATATTTAGCAACGTTATAGCCAGCATTTGCACTATTAAAGCTAATATGGTCACTCATACCATAAAGTTGCCCAAACCACACACGATTATCTTTTTTAGCTATTTTGAGTTTTTCCATAATCTCCATTGCTAAATATGAACTTTCTTCATTATGTGTCCCTACAAAAAGAGAAATATTGTTAAGATTATTTAAGATATAAGTAAGTATATTATTAAAATTGTCATCGGAAGCTTTTTTATCTTTACAAATTGGAGATATATAATTTTTTTCTTGAGCCCTTAATCTTTCTTTTTCCATATATGCGCCTCTAACAATTTTCATTCCAATGGTATAACCTTCTTTTTTACTGCGCTTATGTAATCCTTTAAGATAGTCAAATCTGTCCCAGCGGTAAGCTTGTATCGTGTTAAAAACAATTGGTTTATCAGTGTTGTAAATCTTCATCATCTCCTCTACCAATGCATCAGCAGCATCTTGCATCCAACTTTCTTCAGCATCAATAAGAACTTCTATATCTTTTTCTTTTGCAAGTTTGCAAACCTTATGATAGCGCTCTATAATTTTATGCCATTCATCTTGCTCATCAGCAGTAAGCGTAATACCACTTCCTTTTTTTTCATACAAATCAAGGCGTCCAAAACCTGTTGGTTTAAAAACCGCTATTGGCATCGATTCCTTATTTGAAGCAAACTCAATTATTTCAAGCGTTTTATTTACAGCAATATCGAATTGAGCTTCATTTTCTTTACCTTCAACTGAATAATCTAAAACACTTGAAACGCCTTCATTAAACATGCTATCTATAACTTGCAAGCAATCACCTTCATTAACTCCTCCACAAAAATGATCAAAAACTGTCGATCGTATTAATCCTTCTATTGGTAAGCTTGCTTTTAGTGCAAAATTGGTTGCTGCTGTACCTATTCGCACCAATGGTTCGTGAGAAATCATTTTAAACAAAAAGTAGGCACGTTCTAACTCGGAATCGCTTTTCAGCTTAAAAGCAATTTCAGTATTATCAAAAATTCTTGTTTCTGACATATCTAAAAATTATTTTAAACAAAGATATTTATAACTAAGATACTTTTTTAATAAAATTCTACTTATTTTCATGCCAAATTTTTGGTTCACTCTTTATGAAATCTATAGTTACACAACATTACGCAATTCATTTTAATTCAAAATGTTATACTGAGTTGAATACCTTTTTAAATAATTCAATTTTTTCTAAAATTTTTGTACTTGTAGATGCCAATATACACGACAATTGTCTCCCTATTTTTTTATCACATTTAGTAGTACAGCAAGAGATTGAAATTATTGAAATAGAAGCTGGCGAAATAAATAAAACAATTGACACCTGTGTAGGTGTATGGAATACACTTTCAGAGCTTAATGCGGATAGAAAGTCTCTTATGATTAACTTAGGTGGAGGTGTCGTAACAGATTTAGGCGGCTTTGTAGCCTCTACATTTAAACGAGGAATTGCATATATTAATATACCTACAAGCTTATTGGCAATGGTTGATGCATCGATTGGTGGAAAAACTGGTGTTGATCTTGGGACATTAAAAAATCAAATTGGTGTTATTAACTTTAGTGAAATGGTTTTAATTGACACTACTTTTTTAAAAACATTACCACAAAATGAAATGCGTTCTGGTTTTGCTGAAATGTTAAAACACGGGTTAATACATGACCAAGCATATTGGGATAAAATGAGCAATCTTGTACAATACTCTCTCACAGATTTAGATATGCTAATCTATGAATCTGTTCAAATTAAAAAAGAAATAGTAACACAAGATCTTACAGAAATAGGACTACGAAAGACATTAAATTTTGGTCATACCCTAGGACATGCTATAGAATCTTATTTTTTAAGTGAGTCGAAGAAAACACATTTATTGCATGGAGAGGCTATAGCTATAGGAATGATTTTAGCATGTTATATTTCTTATAAACAAGAAGGTTTTCCTAAAGAAAAATTAGAATCTATCAAAGCTATTATTTTAAATACATATAGTATGGTTACCCTTTTAGAATCCGATTATCTCCCAATTATAGATTTGTTGAAATACGATAAAAAGAATACTCATGGCAATATCAATTTTGTTTTACTTGAAGATATTGGTAAAACAAAAATTGATTGCACAGTTGATAATACAACTATTCGTGAGGCTTTTTCATATTATATGGCATAAATAGCTTTATATTTTTTCTCCTAATACTTTTTTGAAGTAAAATAATTCGTAAATTTAGTACAACTAAAGTAATTATCATTTAAAAACAACTTTGATTTAAATTGCATGTGACAAAATAACTTTAATAGCATATTCATGAAGCGCGTAATTATCGATTATAAGAAGCTTACTCCGGAGATATTGAAATTACTTTCAAAAAAGTTTCCAGATGGTTATAACGATAAGGATATTGTTACTTTTGATAACCATCATAATGAAATTATTGAAGCTGTAGAAGTTAATACTAAGGACACCATTTACCTTGTTAAAGTTAGTTCAAAACTACATTATACAATGACAAACTTTAATATTGAATTAGATACTAACAATGTTGGCTTAGACTTAGATAACGAAATCTTAAACGATTAAAGTAATTCTCAATTCATATACAAAAATCTTTGAGTACTTTAAGAATTATAAATCATTAAAAATAGAATGCATCAAACGTTTTTTATCATTAATGCTTTCTTCTAATGATATCATGGTTTCTGTTCTATAAACCCCCTCAATATCATCAAGCATAAAAATAATCTCCTTTGCATGTGTAGTGTCTTTGGCTCTAATTTTACAAAAAATATTAAACTTACCCGTAGTAATATGAGCCACAGTAACATGAGGAATATCATTGATACGTTGTAAAACAAATTTTGTTTGAGATGTATTTTGTAAAAACACTCCAACATAGGCAATAAAAGAATAACCAAGCTTTTGATAATCAAGTGTTAGTGATGATCCTTGTATAATTCCTGCATCTTCCATTTTTTTAACGCGAACGTGAACAGTTCCTGCCGAGATTAATAATTTTTTTGCGATATCTGTAAAAGGAATTCTCGTATTGTCTATTAACATATCAAGAATTTTATGATCAACTTCGTCTAATCTAAACTTTGCCATTTCTATATATTTGTTAAATAAAAAGCAAAATTAATACATTTTTGTTAAAGATTATCTATTTTTATTTAATTATTTACAGGTTTTAATGAAAATAATTTATTATCAATCAAAACGAAATCGATTTCGCAATCTACTTTTAATGGATTTCCACTTGCTAGTTTTACCAATTGTTTATTAGCATCTATTGTTTTATGCCCATAAAATTTTGATAAATCACCAAAGGCTTTGATTTTTGGTAGAAACTTAATTTTACTATCAACTAAAACTTCATCATATTGAAATGCAATATCAAGAATGCGTTCTTTTTGTGATTCTACAATTTTTGCGTTTCTAATAATGATGTCAGAAAACAATTTATGGTTTTCTGGTATATCTACATATGATGAATAATTTCCTCTCAGATTATCTTTACTAGCAATAGTAGTTAAAGCATTCAATAAAGACATATAAAGATACTTACGTGTTATTTCTCTGTTATAATCATTAATGTAATGACCAGCTTCAAATAAAATGGTTGGTACATTTTCACTTTGAAAAGTATCTCCAACGCAGTTAATATTAAATGCATCATCGTACCTCCCAACTTGATTTGGAATATATTCTTGCAGCATATTATTCATAAATACAATAACTTCCATTGCAATCATCCTATCCTCAGTTACCATACATTCCATATCTTGTGCAGGAGCTAAAAAGCTTATTATTGCTGGTTTATTTGTATTTCCTGCACTAAAAATTGTACGCTGACCGTGAAGGTTAAAACAAAAACTGGGCTGAAAATCATTAAATACCTTTCTTAAAACTATACTTTCCGGTTGTGTTAAGCGTTGCGCATCCCTGTTTAAATCAATGTTGTTAGCATTTAGTCTGGTATATGCTAAAGCGCCATCTGGATTAAGAATAGGAATGATAAAAAGGGTACAGTACTTTAATATATCACTAAGCCTTGTATCACTCAAAGAATTAAACAAATCAGATAGAGCTTTAGTTGTTGTAGATTCGTTGCCATGCATTTGAGACCACATGAGTATTTTTTTTACACCACTTCCTATTTTAATGCTGTAAATAGGGATTCCATTTACTGAATGCCCAATGATATCAATTACAAAATTAGAATCCAATTTTTTAAGTAAGGGTTCAATATGGCTATTTGTAATATAACGATGCCCGATAGCACCCTCTTTATATCTATAGAATAACTGCTCGAAGTCTAATTCTTTTATCATTTCTAAACATTGACTTTACAAAAGTAAACAAACTAATAATTACAATTGTAAACATATTTTTGAGTAGTACAATTTACAATTGTATATTTTTTATCTGTAAAAGATTAAAGCAGAATTAAAAATTTTATCAAACCTTATATGTTATACGTAATATAATATATATCAATAATATAAATATATTTATTATAACTATTACTTTATATATTAATAGTATTAAATTGCTATAAACATTGATATTTTAAAATTTAGCACATTACATTAAAATAAAAAATGATTAACTTTGTTTACAATGGTAAATTTAGAAGATTTCATAAAAAGATTACAAAGAATTATAGATTTTTACAGTTTATCCGCAGCTTCTTTTGCTGATAAAATTGGCGTACAGCGTTCTAGTATTTCTCATATTCTTTCTGGGAGAAATAGGCCAAGTTTGGAGTTTGTTATGAAAGTCCTTTCCTCCTTCCCTGAAGTAAACTTATATTGGTTACTAAATGGCACCGGAACTTTTCCATCGTTAAATGAGAGTAATACTAAAGGGGTTACTAAAGTTGATAACGATAAATCACATAACAATGAAATTGACCGTATTGTTGTTTTTTATAAAGATGGTAGTTTTAAAAACTATGAGAATTGATAAGATTCTTTAGTAAATTTGTGTATAAATTAATTGTATATGAAATCTCATTATCTCATTGTACTTATTCTATGTTCTAGTTGCTTTCAAATTGAACGTAATTGCTCTGATTTTAAAACAGGAACCTTTGAGAGCACTATAAAAATTAGTGATAAAATCTATACGTCAACCTTTATTAGGACAGAAAATTTACAAATTGAAACCTTTGGAACCAAAACAGACTCAGCCACTATAAGATGGATTAATGACTGTGAGATGGTATTTAAGACCATTAACCCAAAGAGTATTGCAGAACGAAAAGATATTCATTTAAAAATATTAGCAACTACTGATTCAACATATACGTTTGAATATTCTTATGTTGGTGAATCCCTTAAACAAAAAGGCGTTGCAAAGCGAATAGACTAATGGAATAATCGCTTTTTAATTACTAGTGTGAACTAGCTTTACAGTATTTAACTTCATTAAAACAATGTTATCTGACCCTCTGAATCAATATCTAAACTTGGAGCATCATCTATACTCTTAGAGCTTATAGAATCCTCTTTTATAACTTGCTCGTCAACAACCTCAATCTCATCAGCTGGAACCTCTTCTGGGACTTCATAAGGCAAAGGATTTAGTAAATTAATTTGGTTAATTTTATCTTTGGTTAATTGATTTCCAAGGGCGTGAATTCCTTTTATTGATATAAACTCTTCAATATTTACTTCTAAATTTTCTTTTCGCTCTTTACCTCTATCTTTTGCAAAAATTACATCTGCAATTGGTCGCCAATCTGTCGATACGATTTCTAATTGTGAATTTTGATGCTCCGAAATAAACGTTTCTTCTTTACTTTCGTTTTCAATTAAAAAACGTTTTACATTGTAGCGCTCTTTGTCTCCATCGTAATAAATAGCTGAAATTGGTTTCTTAGGCACCCATTTTTCGAGTACAATCATATCGTCACCAAAACGTGTAGTAATCTCAGGAATAATGGTTTTAACTGTTCCTGATTGTGTAATGATAAGTATTCTGTCTTCGCCTCTAAATTCGCCAACCAGTTCACCTCTTCCGTCAACATTTAGGCGTTGAATAGTATCGTCAAACCAAATTTTACGCGGTTTTAAAGTAGATACACCTTTTTCTTTCAACTCTATACGTTTAATGGCATATTTTGTTACTAGATTCCCCTTGGATACTCTACCTTTTATTAATATATCAGCAAAATCTAAATCCCACTTTAGTTTTTTAATACTTCCTGAATGTCGTAGTAATACGGTAACAACTTCAGCTTCTCCATTTGAATTTGCTGAAAAATACCAAACTACAGAACCTTTTTTTCCATTTGTTAAATCATACTCTCTATCTCTGGTTACTCCTGTTACGGCAAAGCGTTTTATATAAGATGGCCCTCTACTTGCATCACGATAAATCAAGTTATAGATACTACGCTTATCTTTCTTTTTAAATACAGCAACATGTATAATGTTTTTACCAATAAAGGTCTTAGAGCCCACTTTGGTAACCATCATTTTTCCTTCTTTTGTAAACACTATAATATCATCAATATCACTACAATCGCATACATATTCATCTCTACGTAAAGATGTACCAATAAAACCTTCTTGACGATTCACATAAAGTTTGGTGTTACGTATAACGACTTTTGTAGCATCTACATCATCAAAAATTCTTATTTCTGTTTTTCGCTCTCTTCCTTTACCATAGCCTTTCTTTAATCGTGTAAAATAGGCAATAGCGTAATCAATTAAATGTTCTAAATGATGTTTTACTTCAGCAATTTGCTCTTCTAAAGTATCAATTTTTTGTTGCGCTTTATCAATATCAAACTTTGAAATACGCTTGATTCTAATTTCTGTCAGTCTGGTAATATCATCAATAGTAATCTCACGGTTTAAATGTTTTATATGTGGTTGTAGTCCTTTGTCAATGGCTTGAATAACACCTTCCCAAGTCTCTTCTTCTTCAATATCTCGATAAATTCTATTCTCGATAAAAATACGTTCTAAAGATGCAAAGTGCCATTGCTCTTCAAGCTCACTCAGTTTTATTTCTAATTCACGTTTTAATAGCTGAACAGTGTTGTCTGTAGAGCGACGTAACATTTCAGACACACCTACAAATAGTGGCTTATTATCCTCAATCACACAACCTAAAGGAGAAATAGAATTCTCGCAATTTGTAAATGCATACAGCGCGTCAATAGTCTTATCTGGGGAAATTCCAGAAGGCAAATGCACAAGAATCTCTACATTTGCAGCTGTATTATCCTCAATTTTTTTAATCTTAATTTTACCCTTATCATTAGCTTTTAAAATGGAATCTATTAAAGAAGATGTTGTTGTTCCAAATGGAATCTCAGTAATGACTAAGGTGTTTTTACTTAGCTGAGATATCTTTGCACGAACTCTTACTTTTCCTCCTCGTAAACCATCATTATAATTGGTGAAATCTGCAATTCCAGCAGTAGAAAAATCTGGTAAAATAGTAAAACGCTTTCCTTTAAGATGCTTTATAGAAGCATCAATAAGTTCAATAAAATTATGTGGTAATATCTTGGTTGATAACCCTACAGCAATACCTTCTCCTCCTTGTGCAAGTAACAATGGAAACATTACAGGCAGGTTTACAGGTTCTTTACGACGTCCATCATAAGAGGCTTGCCATTCCGTTATTTTAGGATTAAAAACAACATCCAAACCAAACTTTGAGATACGTGCTTCTATATATCTAGAAGCTGCTGCACGGTCACCAGTAAGAATATTTCCCCAGTTTCCTTGGGTATCGATTAATAGATCTTTCTGACCAATTTGTACCATTGCGTCGGCAATACTTGCATCACCATGAGGATGATATTGCATGGTATGGCCAACAATATTTGCAACCTTATTGTAACGTCCATCGTCTAAATCTTTCATAGAATGCATGATACGACGCTGTACAGGCTTAAAACCATCTTCAATTGCAGGAACTGCACGTTCTAAGATTACATACGATGCATAATCTAAAAACCATTCTTTATACATTCCATTAACTCTGGTAATAGTTTCTTGATTATCGTCGGATGCATTAATTATGTCGCCATTGTCTTCTATCATACTACTTTGTCATCTTCAATTAAATCTAATTCTACTTTTAGATTATTAATAATGAACTCTTGTCTATTTGGTGTGTTTTTCCCCATATAGAAGGATAGCAATTCTTCAATAGACATATTATCATCTAACATTATTGGATCTAAACGAATATCTTGTCCTATAAAATGCTGAAACTCATCTGGTGAAATTTCACCAAGTCCTTTAAATCGTGTAATCTCAGGCTTCGGCTTTAATTGTTCAATAGCGTCTCTACGCTCTTGCTCAGAATAGCAATAAATGGTATTCTTTTTATTTCGCACTCTAAATAGTGGTGTTTGCAAAATATATAGATGCCCTTCTTTTATTACCTCTGGAAAGAACTGTAAAAAGAACGTAATTAATAACAACCGAATATGCATTCCATCCACATCAGCATCTGTAGCAATTACAATGTTATTATAGCGCAAATCTTCTAGAGATTCTTCAATATTTAAAGCCGCCTGTAATAGGTTAAATTCTTCATTTTCGTACACGATTTTTTTACTTAATCCGTATGAATTCAAAGGTTTTCCTTTTAAACTAAAAACCGCTTGGGTATTCACATCACGAGATTTTGTAATGCTTCCTGATGCCGAATCTCCTTCAGTAATAAACAAGGTGGTTTCTAAATAACGTTCGTTTTTAGTGTCACCAAAATGCACACGACAATCGCGCAGTTTCTTATTATGCAAATTAGCCTTTTTAGCACGATCTTTGGCAAGTTTACGAATTCCTGAAAGCTCTTTGCGCTCTTTTTCAGCTTGCATGATTTTTCGTTGAATTCTTTCAGCGTGTTCTGGATTCTTGTGTAAAAAATTATCGAGTTGTGTTTTTAAAAAGTCATTAATATAAGTTCTAACCGTAGGCAACCCTCCACCCATATCTGTAGAGCCTAATTTAGTTTTTGTCTGACTTTCAAACACTGGCTCCATCACTTTTATAGAGATTGCTGTAACTATGGATTTTCGAATATCTGAAGCTTCATAATTTTTACCATAAAACTCTCTAATAGTCTTTACAATTGCTTCTCTGTATGCTGCTTGGTGAGTACCTCCTTGAGTTGTGTTTTGTCCGTTTACAAAACTGTGATACTCTTCACTATATTGTGTTTTACTATGTGTTAATGCTACTTCTATATCATTCCCTTTTAGATGAATGATAGGATATAACATATCCGATTCGTTAATGTTTTCTTGTAATAAATCCTTTAACCCATTTTCGCTATAATATTTTTCACCATTGAAAATAATAGTTAATCCTGTATTTAGATACACATAGTTTTTGAGCATTTTAATAACATACTCATTTCGGTATTTATACTTTTTAAAGATAACCTCATCAGGAATAAAAGATACTTTTGTGCCTTTGCGTCTGGTAGTCTCTTCTAAAAAATCTTGATTTGTTAGTTTTCCTTGTTCAAATTCAGCCGAAGCCGATTTACTATCACGAGTAGATTCTACTCTAAAAAAGGAAGACAGTGCATTTACAGCTTTGGTCCCAACACCATTTAAACCTACAGATTTTTTAAAGGCTTTAGAGTCGTATTTTCCTCCTGTGTTCATTTTAGAAACCACATCTACCACTTTACCCAACGGAATACCACGACCAAAATCGCGTACAATAACTTTAGTACCTTGAATAGAAATTTCAATGGTCTTACCTGCACCCATTACATACTCATCTATAGAATTATCGAGTACTTCTTTTACGAGAATATAAATACCATCATCTGGAGACGACCCATCACCTAGTTTTCCAATATACATACCTGGACGCATACGAATATGCTCTTTCCAGTCGAGAGAGCGTATATTATCTTCGGTATAGCTGGTTTGTTGAGACATAATTATCTTGAAAATTAGATAAGGTGCTAATATAATATTTCAGCTTAAAAAATGAAATATAGATTGCACAAAGTAATTAACAATGTTTTTAGCACAATACTTAAAACATATAAATCACAAAATTAAAACTTCAAACGCTAACAATTTAGTGTTTTGATTATGAAATTATACTTTTTCGGTTTTTTGTTTTAAACTCAAGTTTCTTTTTTTTAAAAGATTTTCCATATATCTAGTAAGAAATAATTTATTGACAAATTTGCCAATTATACCGTAAGGTGATTCAAAATATAATTTATCAATCATTAGAGTAATTTTAGATTTTTCACTAAAAATATGTTCATGTCTAAAATATTTAAAAGCACCTGATACCATTTCGTCAACAAAATAGCTTAGTGAATCAAACTCTGTTATCTTAGAAGTTAATCTCTGAGTTACACCAAAATGCTTAGCTTCACAAGTTACAAACTCTCCTAATTCAATTAAACCAGAAGTTTTTCCTAAAACCGTTCTTTCATTTGAATATTCAAGTGACTCTTGATGAAAATCAATATCTCTGGCTAAATCAAAACAAGTCTTGATATCAGATTTAATATAAGTATGAATTTCTACAATTGGCATTATAGATATTTAATTAACAGATTGCCACAACTTTTTTTAAAAAAGTTTCGCAATGACTAATCTTAGAATTTGGGCTTGCCTTTTAGACATTAAACAAAAAATGCATTACATCACCATCTTTTACGATGTAATTCTTACCTTCTACACGCATTTTACCAGCTTCTTTTACTTTAGCTTCTGTACCGTAAGTTACATAATCATCATAATTGATAACTTCAGCTCTAATAAAGCCTTTTTCAAAGTCCGTATGGATTACGCCTGCAGCTTGTGGAGCCGTTGCACCAACATTAACAGTCCAAGCTCTAACTTCTTTTACGCCAGCTGTAAAATAGGTTTGTTGGTTTAACAACTTGTAAGCAGACCTAATAAGTTTTGAAGATCCAGGTTCGTCCAAACCAATATCTTCTAAAAACATTTGGCGTTCTTCGTAATCGTCTAATTCATTTATATCTGCTTCTGTACCAACAGCCAAAACTAACACTTGGGCATTCTCATTTTTAACAGCTTCTTTTACTTTATTTACATAATCATTTCCTGAAACTGCTGAAGCTTCATCAACATTACATACATATAGCACAGGTTTGTCTGTAATAAATTGTGATGGTTTTATATAGTCATTGTATTCGTCTTCAGTAAAGTTAAGTGCTCTTACCGAAGTTCCAGACTCTAAGCCCAACTTTACTTTTATTAAGGTGGCTTCTTCTTTTTGCGCTTCTTTATTCCCTGTTTTTGCAGCTCGTTTTACTTTATCTAGCTTTTTATCTACTGTTTCTAAATCTTTTAATTGCAACTCAATATCGATAGTTTCTTTATCGCGAATGGGGTCTATAGAACCATCAACGTGTACAATGTTATCATTATCAAAACAGCGTACTACATGCAAAATCGCATCGGTCTCTCTAATATTAGCTAAAAATTGATTTCCTAAGCCTTCACCTTTACTAGCTCCTTTTACAAGTCCTGCAATATCTACAATATCGACTGTAGCAGGCAATACACGCTCTGGATTTACTAGCTCTTCTAATTTTGTTAGCCTTAAGTCTGGTACATTTACAACACCAATATTAGGTTCGATAGTACAAAACGGAAAGTTTGCGCTTTGCGCTTTAGCATTAGATAAGCAATTAAATAAGGTTGATTTCCCAACATTTGGTAATCCTACAATTCCGGCTTTCATGATTAACTTTTTAATCATTCCCACGACGGTGGGAATCTCTTTATTTTGCGAGTGCAAATGTAAGTATTTAGAAATTTATAATAATAAGGGTTTTAAAAAATTATTATAAGGTTTTTGGAGTTGCGCTTATCGGTTAATGTATGAGTAGTGGCGATAAAAAAGCATTACTTTTAAGGTAAAAAGAAATGTACAAAAAAGTGCAAACCTTAATGATTTGCACTTTCTTAGCCATTACTTATACATTGTGTTACCCAAAGGTTTATTTTAGTGTTTTCCAATTTGTTTCAGCCATTTTTTCCATTGCAGCTTCATTGTTTAACCAAGGAACAATAGTGTTAAATGGTTTTCCTTCCCAAAAATCATTATAGAATAAGTATAATTTTCCGTCATCAATTCTGAACGTTTCGGGATTAACAGGTACTTTTTTATTCATTTTTGCAACTGCAAAGGCACAATAGCCGTCAAACTGTGGTAAATACTTAGTAGGGTTTGCTTTAAAATTTTTCAAATTTTCAGCATTAACAAAATAATAAGTTGCTCCATCATTTGTTGTGGAAAATTCCACACTACCTCTTTTTGCGGTATTTGTTGTGAAATAATTTACTACATCATAGCCGCTATTAGCTAATTTGTTTTCATCTGCATTTACACTTTGTGCATTTACACTGTTTACTCCTGTAATTACCATTACAGCCAAAATCATTTTTTTTAATCTTTTCATTTTATTTATGTTTTAAATTACTAATGATACAAATGTATGTCTATAAATTGTTGTTTCTGTATCTAAAAAAATATTATATTTGCCCAATCGTACAAAATAATGGTTATGGATATATTAAGTAATGTTTTATCAAAAGTTAAATTAACCAGTGTTGTTTACTTTAAATCTGATTTTTCTGAACCTTGGGGTATGGAAATACCAAAAGGACCTTTTGCTCAATTTCATATTGTTACAAGAGGTCAATGCCTTTTAAAAACTAAGGATAAGTCCATTCAATTATTTACAGGAGATATTGTCGTTTTTCCGCTTGGGGCAAGTCATTGGTTGGCAAATAATGAAAATAGCAAAAGATATGAGGGGAAAGAAGTAGTACAATCTATCTTATCTGGTAAGTCATTATTTGAAGGAGATAAACTATCAACAACCTTGGTTTGTGGTCATTTTGAATTTGATAAAAGTTTGGATCACCCTTTTATAAAGGAATTGCCATCTATAATCCACATTAATGATGCAGATTTAAAGCAATTCTCTTGGTTAAAAAGCATCACAGATTTAGTAATTGAAGAAGCCGAAAAGGAACAGTCTGGAAGTGGTGTAATTGTTAATAAATTAGGTGAAATATTATTTGTACATACTTTAAGGGCTTATATTGAGAAAAATAAATCAGTCAATGGTTTTATTGCTGCAATTCAAGATGAGCGAATCAGTAAAGTTTTAAAAGAAATTCATTCTTCTCCACAAAATGATTGGAAGATTGAAGAACTGGCAAAAATAGCTGCTATGTCAAGAACAAGTTTTTCTAATCGTTTTAAATTACTAACTGGAGAAACCCCTTTTAATTACATAACACAGTGGAGATTGTTGCAAGCAAAAGAACTTTTAGAAGAAAGTAAACTCTCCGTTGGAGAAATTGCAGAACAAGTAGGTTATCAATCAGAAGCGGCTTTTAATCGTGTCTTTAAAAAACGAGTAGCTCTTACTCCTTTAAAATTTCGTCAAAATATTTTAGTGTCCTAATGTTGGGTAAAGGATTAGATATGGTTCTGTATTAATAAACTATATCGTCCGATAAGCGAAGTTAGTTTTTTATTTGCATAAATTCAAGAGCTATTATTGTAAACTTTTTACAAAAAATATAAAGATTACTGCTATAATGTTGTAACAAATTTAATCACTATTCGTCTTCAAATTAAAAGCCACAACTATGACTAAATCTATTTTAAGATTTACACTATTCATTTTAACAATTAGCCTAAACGCTCAAAGTTTTTCTGCAAAAATAATTGATGAATCAACTAAGCAACCTATACCTTATGCTGCTGTTCAAACGGCACAATATAAAGGCGTTATTACAAATGAGGAAGGTGTATTTAATATTGATTTAGAAAACAATAGTATAATCGACATAACTATTTCTTCACTAGGTTATAAAAAACAAGTTTTTACCATCGAATACATTAAAAACAGCAATTATTTAATCGAATTAGAACCTTCAATAAACGAGCTAAATACAGTTTATTTAAGTAATACCAAACCTAATTTAGATTCGATTATTGCTCGAACTGTAAGAAACCTATCAAAGAATTATAAAACTGAAAATCTTCAATACAAATTGTTCCTTCGTGAAACATCATATATGGACTTTGATAATTTGGATTTTGAAATATCAAAAACATCTCATGTTAAGAAAAAACAATTGGTTGGTGTTAACAACGAACTCAAAGCAATGACCAATAATATAATGACAAGTAATTTTGTACACTTTACAGATTTTAAAGGAGAATTGAGTGTTATGGATAAAGATTCCTCAAAGCTAAAGGTTGATAAAGCAGCACAAATTATTAATGCAAAAAAAGATTTTTCGTTAGAAAACATTCAAGAAAAAGCGCAAGGCATGGTTTTAAAATATTTAGATACTACACTTACTTATAAGCTTAAAACTGGCTTTTTTAAAATTGAAGATTCTTTATCTCTTGCAAGTGAAAACAATCACAAAGAAGACAAACAAGAATTTAAAGTAACAGAGCTTAAAGGTAAAGCTAATAGAATGCTCAAAGACACAAGACCAAGTCCTAAAAGTTTATTAAGTAAAATTTTGGATGCCGATTATTATACCTATTCGCTTCAAAACGTCACAATTTATAATGATGAAATGGTGTATGCAATTCATTTTAAACCAAAAAGAGCAAAAGCTAAATTTACAGGAACAATACATATAGCAGATGATAGCTATGGTGTTTTAAAAGCAGATTATAGCTATTCAAAAGGTAAGCGAGGAAGCAAATTTAATTTGCGTTTAATTCTTGGTGTAAAGTATATTGAAAAAATTAGTAGTGGAACCATCATTTTTAAAAAGAATGAAAACAATTGGTTTGAACCACGTTATATAAGACATGAAGAAGGTCATTATTTTTATGTTAATAGACCCATAAAATTCATTGAAAATAGTAGCGCAAGAAATAAAACACTTTTTAACTTTAAAATTGAAGGTGTTGCAAGACATAGAGAGGAATTGTTATTAACAAACACAACGGTAATTTCAAATGCAAATTTTAATACTGTTAAGGAACTAAAAATAATTCCTTACGTAAAGCAACGAAAATATGATGCAACCATTTGGGGAGGTAGTGAAACTTTAGCTCCAACTGAAGAACTTAAAACTTTTGATGTATCTAAAGATTAGCTAGCCTTTTATAATAAGAATAGAAAATTTTTGTTTCTTATTTTTTTACATCCAAAACATACTCTTTTTCAAAAATGGTAATAAAAAGAGGATAATTATCTGTTAGTTTATTATAATCGGCAGATTCTTGACTTAATCGATGCTTTGTTACTTTTACAAACAATCTCAATGTTTCTTTTTTGATTGGTTGATAAGAAAAGGTAAATATCCTTTCTTCTTTTGGAAGAAGGTTATTATCTGCAATTTTTTTTGCTTCTGGGTACCATTCCCATTGTTCGCCAATACGTTCAGTTTTGGTCGACACTACTTTATTTTCTTCATTTTTCAGAATAAAAGAAATATTATAAAACCGTTCTGGATCGCCAGTTGGAAGCTTATGACCTGCAAATTCATTAATAACTTTAAGAATGAAAACGATACTTTCCTTTATCGAATATATTTTTTTAGGTGTAGTCGGATAAATACCTAAACCGCTCAAGGCTTTAGTTTTAGCATTATCCAATTTTGGTATACCAGAACCAGCGAAATAATGGAGACGACTTGTTTTTTTTCCATAGCCAGCTACAATTTCACGATCTACCGATTCCATATGACAACTTATACAGTTCATTTCTCCATAATAGGGTCCAGATTTCCATTCATCTCCAGTTTCAAATGTACAAGCCAAAGTTGGAGTAATAACCGCAACAGCATTATGACATGAGATGCATAAGTTCTCGGACAAAAACGCTTCGTCCTTTATCGTTTTATGTGGTGCTCTAGAAGTTCCTGTAGGACCAATAATAGTGTTGTTTCTTACATGGCAACTCGCACAATTAATACCTTCTTTTTGAAGGTCTTTGTCAAATTTTGGATTTCTTTTTTTTATTGGTTTATAAATATCTCCATCTATTAAGCCTTCAACAATATATTCTTGTTGATTTTGCAAGGGAATATGACAGTTAATGCACATAAAAGGACTTGATTCTTTTTTTATTTCTGCCTGAAATTGAAGATCAGTCCATGCATGTGAATGCGTTGAGTATTTCCATTCTTTATAATGTTGCTGGTGGCATACTCCACATTGTTTTGCACTTAATGACGTTAATCCCTCTGGAATTTCTTGATTTGGGATTGCTATTTCCCAACTATTAGTCAAGGATTCCACATTTCTTGCATCGTTTTTACATTTCATCAAGGTGAGTAATAAAACTCCTAAAATGATAATTGATATTAGCGAATTTTTATTTCTCATAATTTCTCGAACAATGCGCAATGTTAAAATTTAATGAATAATTACTTATTAAGCCAGCTTTTAATCATCATTAGGATGCATAAAACGCTGTTTAGCTAGTAGCTCTTCCTCTGCTTCTACAATATCTTCATCAGGAATACAACAATCAACAGGACAAACTGCTGCACATTGTGGTTCATCATGAAAGCCTTTACACTCAGTACATTTATCAGGAACTATATAATAAATTTCGTCGTCTATAGGTTCTTGTATTGCATCTGCATTTACTTTTTTCCCATTTGGCAACACTACAGCGCCATTTAAACTCGTACCATCAGCATAATGCCAATCATCAGCACCTTCATAAATCGCAGTATTTGGACATTCTGGTTCACAAGCACCACAGTTTATACATTCATCAGTAATTATGATTGCCATAACAATTTTTTTCCTTTTAGTTTGTTTAAATTTGCAGTTGCAAAAATAAATCCAAAACCATTCATAACCAAACGCTATAATGAATTTAGAGCAGCGCATTAATGCCTTTGTAAAATTAGGAGTCTTCATGAGTCAATTTACTCAAGAAAACTCTCAAAAGTTAAATACTATTGAACACAACGCATTGTTTTATGATGGTTTTTTGCATCAAATAAAATTAGCTGAAGGACATAATGGATGGTTTACAAAAGACAATATTTATTTTGCTATAAGTGGATGGTCTAACTTATTGACTATAAACAATATTAACAAATGGTTAGGAAAGTATCACTTTAATATTATAAAATCCAAAAAGGTTGCCACAATTATGGCTGGAAACATTCCTTTAGTAGGGTTTCATGATTTTCTTTCGGTATTAATTTCCGGACACAACGTGATTGTCAAACAATCGTCTAATGACAAGCAACTACTTCCCTATTTGGCTAAATATTTAGAATATGTTGAACCCGCTTTTAAAGGACGAATTATATTTACTGAAGATAAACTTAAAGAATTTGAAGCTGTAATTGCAACAGGTAGCGATAATACAGCGCGATATTTTGAATATTACTTTAAGGACAAACCATCTATTATAAGGAAGAACAGAAACTCGGTAGCCATTTTAAATGGAAATGAGTCGGATGAGGAATTAAGATTATTATCAGAAGATGTCTTCAGATATTTTGGTTTAGGCTGTAGAAATGTTTCTAAATTATTTGTTCCCAAAGATTATAGTTTTGATAATTTTTTTAAAGGTGTTTATGATTGGAATCATATTATTAATCAATCTAAATATTCTAATAACTACGACTATAATAAAGCTGTGTATTTAATGAGTGAGTTTGACATGCTTGAAAATGGCTTTTTGATGATAAAAGAAGATGAAAGTTATGCGTCACCAATTGCAAGCGTTTTTTATGAATATTACAATTCTAATGCTGAATTAAAAGAAAAACTTAATGCAGATCAAGAAAAGATACAGTGTATTGTAGCTAATAAGTTTACTGATACTGAAATTTCGTTTGGCGAAACGCAGAAACCTGAATTATGGAATTATGCAGATGATATAGATACCATTGATTTCTTACTAAAAATATAGCTGAAAAATTATTGATTTCTTAATATATAATACACAATTAATTTAGACATTTGTCAGATTAAAAATAGAATGAATTTGCGACTTATAGCAAATAAAAAAATAATTTCAATGAAAAAACATAATTTTAGCGCAGGACCAAGTATTTTACCACAAGAGGTTTTGCTAAAAGCATCTGAAGCAATACTAGATTTTAACGGAGAAAACCTATCGCTATTAGAGATATCTCATAGAAGTAAATCTTTTGTTGATGTTATGGAAAGAGCAAGATCTTTAGCGCTAGAGCTTCTTGATCTTGAAGGCAAAGGATATAAGGCCTTATTCTTACAAGGTGGTGCGAGCACACAATTTTTAATGGTGGCTTTAAACTTATTAGAAAAGAGAGCTGGTTATTTAAATACAGGCTCTTGGAGTGATAAAGCGATTAAAGAAGCTAAAATCTATGACGATATTTATGAAGTAGCATCTTCAAAAAATGCGAATTATAATTATATTCCTAAAGGTTATGAAATTCCTTCAGATTATGATTATTTTCATTGCACATCTAACAATACCATTTTTGGAACGCAAATAACACATTTTCCAAAGTGTCCAATTCCGGTGGTATGCGATATGAGTAGCGATATCTTTTCACGTCAATTAGATTTCACACAATTTGATGTCATCTATGCAGGAGCTCAAAAAAATATGGGGCCAGCAGGTACTACTCTGGTCGTTGTAAAAGAAGATGTTTTAGGCAAAGTATCGCGTAATATTCCTTCAATGATGGATTATAAGGTGCATATTAGCAAAAGCAGTATGTTTAACACACCACCTGTTTTTGCAGTTTATACATCAATGTTAACAATGGAATGGTTAAAGAATCTAGGTGGCATTTCTGCTATAGAAAAAGTAAACGATTTAAAATCACGATTAATTTATTCTGAAATTGACTTAAATCCGTTATTTAAAGGATTTGCTTCAAAAGAAGATCGCTCTTTTATGAATGCTACATTTAATTTAGTAAATGACGATTTAAAAGAAACCTTTGACACCATGTGTGATGAAGCTGGAATAAATGGTTTAAATGGTCATAGAAGTGTTGGCGGTTATAGAGCATCAATGTACAATGCATTACCACTAGAGAGCGTGCAAGTGCTTGTAGAAGTGATGAGTGAATTAGAAACAAAAGCATAAAAATATATTAATAATGAAAGTTTTAGCAAATGATGGTATTTCTCAAAGCGGAATAATTGAATTAGAAAATGCGGGATTTGAAGTAAACACAACAACTATTGTACAAGAACAACTAATAGATTATATCAATAATAATAATATAGATGTTATTTTAGTACGAAGTGCAACAAAGATTAGAAAAGATATTATAGATTCTTGTCCTAGTTTAAAAATTATTGGCCGCGGTGGTGTAGGTATGGATAATATTGATGTAGAATATGCTCGCGAAAAAGGAATTAACGTTATTAACACTCCTGCTGCATCGTCTCACTCTGTTGCCGAACTTGTTTTTGCACACCTTTATGGATTAGCTCGCTATTTGCATAGCGCGAATAGAGATATGCCTTTAGAAGGAGATTCTAGGTTTAAAGATTTGAAGAAAGCGTATGCTAAGGGCACTGAACTAAAAGGAAAAACAATTGGAATATTTGGTTTTGGACGTATTGGGCAAGCAACAGCTAAAGTCGCCATTGGCGTAGGAATGAATGTCATTGCTTACGACCCATTTATTGAAACGGCAGAATTAGCACTAGACTTTTTTGATGGCCAAAAACTTAATTTTACAATTAATACCGTTTCAAAAGAAAGTGTTTTAAAACAATCGGATTTTATAACACTACATGTTCCAGCTCAAAAAGAGTACGTTATTGGTAAATCTGAATTCAATATGATGAAAGATGGCGTTATATTAGTTAATGCTGCTCGTGGTGGTGTAATTGATGAAGTGGCATTATTAGAATCTATTTCTAATGGAAAAGTTGCAAGAGCTGCTTTAGATGTGTTTGAAAAAGAACCAACACCTGAAATTCAGCTGCTAATGCATCCGTCACTTTCATTAACACCTCATACTGGTGCAGCGACTAATGAAGCACAAGACAGAATAGGATCAGAATTAGCTACTCAAATAATTAGTCTCTTAAAATAAGCTAATCCTTTTATTATCAATCAATAAAAGTTAAGTCCTAACAAAAATGTTAGGACTTTTTTTGTACATTGAAGCCATTAATATATTAAACCATTTTTTATCAAACTCAACTATTATGGCAGGAATTTTAGATTTACTTAGTAGCGATCTAGGTAAAACAATAATTAGCGGTGTTTCTGGTCAAACCGGACAAAGCGAAAGTAAAACAGGAAGTGTACTTACCATGGCATTACCTGTATTAATGCAGGCTATGAAAAAAAACTCTACTTCTCCTCAAGGTGCAGAAGGGTTGATGAATGCTCTAAATGGCAAGCACGACGGCAGCATACTTAACAATCTTGGAGATTTATTTTCGGGAGGTGTTGATTCTAGTGTGATTAACGATGGAAGCAAAATATTAGGCAAAGTTCTTGGTAATAAAGAACAGAATGTTACTAATGCTTTGAGTCAGAAATCTGGAGTTGATTCTGGATCTGTGTCACAAATATTAAAAGTAGCGGCACCTATTTTAATGGGTATTTTAGGTAAACAATCACGACAACAGAATGTTAGTAATGCATCAGGCGTTGAGGGCTTGCTCGGAAGTTTTCTAGGTGGTAATTCAAAACAATCTGAACAAAGTTTTTTAGAGTCTATGTTAGATGCAGATGGAGACGGAAGCATCATTGATGATGTTGCTGGAATGGTTCTTGGTGGTAAAAAAAAGAAAAGCGGAATAGGTGGAATGCTAGGTGGTTTATTTGGAAAATAAATTTAAAAAAATATAACTCACCAAGGCTCTCTAAAGAGTGTCATTCTGAATATTACCGAGACACAAAATATATTTTGCGTTGAAGGTGGCAGCGAAGCTGTGAAGAATTTCTTAAAAGTCAAAAATGCTGATTTATAGATTATTGAGGTTTGTCGACTATACTTAAAATGACAATAAAATAACTTTTTATACAGTTTCTTCTTTTTGTTAAAAACAATAGTTTCAAACTCTTTATAAAACGATTTTTGTATCTTTAATGAAAACGTGTTGAAATGAAAAATTACATCATAATACTATTTATTTCCTTTGGTATTTATAGCTGTAAAACTCCTCAAAAAATAAATACTTCTACTTCAGAGGTTAAAACAACTACTCAAGATACTGTACGCATTGCTAATGATAAATTAGAATATGAAATCATAATCATAGAACCCGGTTTTAATTTTTGGTTACAAAGTGTTGCAAAACCAGAAGGTTATTATACACAATCCTTTCTAGAAGGAAGAAATTGGTTATATGTTGTAGAATGGAATAATAGGGTTCTAGATCAGCAACGTTATAATCCCAATCTTTATGAACTACAAATAGATTACAACCCATCAATAGATTATGGTTACGAAGTAAACTATAAATTATATTATTACTTTATCTACTTTCAATTACATTACAAACAACAATTAACAGGTTTTGTGCCTAGAATTTAAATTTCGTTTGTTATTTTTGTTGTTTTAAATTCCTTTATGCAAAAATTTAATAAATACTGGGAAATTTCAAAAAATTGGCAGCTTTTCTTCCCCTTTATTACTGTAATAAGTTTGGCTTATACAGCATATAAATTAGCTTCTCTTTTTCCTTTTTCTAAGGTTTTCTTAACAGTAGCTATTTCGATAATTTTTTGTTTGGTTTTATTAAAACTTACATTGACTCTATTCATTTTTTTAGCAAAGCGTTGGAAAGTAGATCAAAAATGGAAAGTCATACGCATTTTTATGGTTTTTGCAGTTACAGGATCAATTTCTGTTTTAGCGACTAAATCTGTTTTTGATACTATTGGTTTGGTAAAAGAAAACTTTAACACCTTCTTTTTAGGAATGGCATTATTTTATTTTTTAAAGTTTTTGTTGGTTCTACCAGTATATAAAGTTTTATTAGTTGCTTTCGGTTGGGTATTTTGTGAGTTTACTTTCTTCTGGAATTTTACAAAAAAAATGCTTTATAGACTTGGTTTCAAACAATTTACAAGTAAATTGTGAGCCCAATAAAAGAACATACTATTTATAAATTAAGCGTTGTAGTTTTAGCCTTAGCTTTACTTGCTCCAACTTTTGTAAAGTTTTCTCATGTTTTTGAAATGCATAGTACTCATGTGGTTTGTAAAAACCCTCAAGAAACACACTTTCATAAGTTTAATTTAGACTGCGAATTCTGTAAGTTTAAATTAAATACACAATGGTTTTTGGATACAAATAGTTATCAGCTTGTAAACCAACACAAACACTATCAAGTTCCCTCATTGCATTATTCTTACTTATGCAATTACTTACCATTAGCTTTTTTACTTCGAGGTCCTCCACAAATGATTTAATACTTAGACAGAACAAAATATTTCTCAAAAGTTAAGTACTAAATTATTACTCAAAAAAAATGAAAACTATTTTAAATTGTTTGCTATTACTAGCAATCACATCTATATATTCTCAAAACACAATAGAAGGCATTGTAACTGACAATAATTCTAACGCACCTATTACCTTTGCAAATGTTTATCTCCCAAGTTTAGAAAAAGGTACCATAACTGACGATGATGGTAAATTTATAATTCCCAATTTACCTTCTGGAAATTACAAAATAGTAGTCTCAATAATTGGTTACGAAACTTTTTCAAAAACAATTAATATTCCCTTACAACAAAATTTAAACATTGCACTTATTACATCAGCTATTGAAATGGAGGAAGTCATCATATCTACCCCTTTTCATAAACTTCAAAGTGAAAATGTTATGAAAGTTGAGCGAGAAAAAGTGTCAGACTTAAAAGCAAAAGGTGTCATAACTCTGTCTGAAGGCATTACTAATATAGCCGGCGTAGAAAGTGTCACTACAGGTGTTAGCATTGGCAAGCCTGTAATACGAGGATTAAGTAGCAATAGAGTTTTAGTATATACACAAGGTGTTAGATTAGAAAATCAGCAGTTTGGAGATGAACACGGTCTTGGAGTTAGTGATGCAGGGATTGAGAGTGTAGAAGTAATAAAAGGTCCCGCTTCTCTACTTTATGGTAGTGATGCTTTGGGTGGTGTATTATATTTAAATCCTGAAAAATTTGCTCTTCAAAATGCAGCAAGTGGTGATATGAATTTTAACTATTTCTCAAATACTCAAGGCTATTCTACAAATACTGGTTTTAAAACGTCTCCAAACAATTTTAAGTTAATTTTTAGAGGTAGTCTAGCTGAGCATTCAGATTATAAAACAAAAGATTATAGAGTAACAAACACACGCTTTAGAGAACAAGATTTTAAAGCAGGTATTGGATATCAAAATGCTGCGTTTAAAACTGAGTTTAGATACAATATCAATAACTTAAAAACTGGTATCCCAGAATCAATTGGTGTTCAATCTACTAATAAGTCTCCATTGCTTCCTTTTCAAGAAGTAACCAACCATGTGTTTAGTTCGAAATCTACTGTGTTTTTTAACAAATCAAGCATAAACATTACTGCTGGATATCTTTATAACGACAGAAAGGAATTTGAAGAATTTGTATCTCCTGCACTGCGTTTAAAGCTTAAGACCTTCAATTATGATGTTAAATATAATACTCCACAACTTGGAAAGTTTGAAACTATTGTTGGTATACAAGGCATGAACCAGATTAACACTAATCTTGGTCAAGAGCAACTTATTCCAGATGCAACCACCAACGATTTTGGGGTTTTAGCAGTTTCTCATATTCATTTTGAAAACGCCGATTTACAACTTGGAGGAAGATATGACACGCGAGCAATCAACATAAAAAATGGCGCAAACAAAAACTATAATAGTTTTAATAGTGCTATAGGCATAAAAACAAGTCTTTTAGAAAAAATAACAGCAAGATTAAACTTAGCTTCAGGATTTAGAGCACCAAATTTAGCCGAACTCACGTCTAATGGTGTTCACGAAGGTACAAATCGTTTTGAAATTGGAAATATAGACCTCACAAACGAACAAAATTTTCAAACCGATTTAGCTCTAGAATTTAAAAATGAGCATCTTGAAGTTTTTGCCAATGCCTTTTATAATAAAGTGAAAGATTATATATTTTTATCACCTAACGGTAATATAATGGAAGGTAATGATGTATTTACTTATCTGCAAGACGACGCCAAATTATATGGTGGTGAATTAGGTTTTCATTTTCATCCGCATCCTTTGGATTGGTTGCATATTGAAAGTAGTTTTGAAACAGTGACAGGTAAACAAGATAATGGTAAGTATTTGCCACTAATTCCTGCAAATTCGATTAGTAATATTCTTAGAGTAGAATTTGATAATGCTACAATTACAAAAGGCTATGCTTTTATTAGATTAAAAACTGTCTTTAACCAAAATAAGATTAGTTATTTTGAAACTAAAACTAGTGGCTATAATTTATTAAGTGTAGGCTTTGGAGGAAAAGTGAAATTTTTAAAGCATAAATTGTCAATTTCTGTATCTGGGAGTAATTTAACAAACAAAAAATATATTAATCATTTATCACGTCTTAAAACAGATAGTATATTTAATATAGGAAGAAGCGTTAATATTAATATAAGTTATACACTCTAAATAACTTAGTCTACTTTATTTATTAACTAATTTTTACTTTTAAAGAGATACGTATATAACCATGTTAAAGTAAATGTTGGGATTATATCTAAACCTGGTAAAATCTCTTCAATAAAAGCAACAACTCCCGCAATCTTTCCTGTATTGCCTTTGTACATTTTTAGTATTACCCAAGCAGAAACTGGCGCCCAAATTATATCTGAAAATTCACCAATTCCTGGAATTATAAATGATGTGTATCCAATGGCATCAAATACAAGACCTAATAGTAATTTTTTGTATTTACTTATATTATTAAAAGTCATTGAATACTAATGTTAGTAATAAGAGCATAAATCAAATTGAATTTATTTATGACAACTTCTCGCTAATCAATTTTAAAAATTCACTACGCGTTTCTATATTCTTAAAAGAGCCTCTAAAACCCGAAGTTGTAGTTACCGAATTTTGCTTTTGCACACCACGCATCATCATACACATATGTGAGGCTTCAATAACAACAGCAACACCTTGTGGGTTTAGCGTATCGTTTATACAATCTAAAATTTGTTCAGTTAAACGTTCTTGTACTTGCAAGCGTCTCGCAAATACATCAACAATTCTAGGTATTTTACTCAATCCTACAATTTGCCCGTTGGGTATATAGGCAATATGAGCTTTTCCAAAAAAGGGCAAAATATGATGCTCGCAAAGCGAATACAATTCAATATCTTTTACAATTACCATTTCGTTATACGACTCTTTAAACATGGCGCTTCTTAATATCTCGTTAGCATCTTGGTGATACCCTTGAGTTAAAAATTGCATCGCTTTGGCGGCACGTTCAGGTGTTTTGGCAAGCCCTTCGCGAGAAGAGTCTTCACCTAAATCATTTATTATTTCTTGATATCGTTCTTTAACATCATCTGTAACATCAATACAATACTCTTCAAAACTTTTATATGGCATAATTTATTTTACTTTAATCTGTCTTTGTAATGTTGTTCTAACTTTTTTAGCTTAGGATTAATTATAAATTGACAATAACCCTGCTGTGTATTGTTATTATAATAATCTTTATGATCCTTTTCTGCATCATAAAACACTTCAAATTTATTAATTTCTGTAACAATAGGAGCGTCAAAAACTTTTCCCTTTTCTAATAACGACACAAATGCTTCAGCTTCGGCTTTTTGATTTTCATCTACATAAAATATTGCAGAACGGTATTGCGTACCAACGTCATTACCTTGTCTATTTAGCGTTGTTGGGTCATGTGTTGCAAAAAATATTTCAAGTAAGCTTTTAAAACTCACTTTACTTTCATCAAAAATAATTTTAGCGGCTTCAGCATGCCCTGTTGTACCATTACAAACTTCTCGATAAGCTGGGTTTTTAATAAATCCTCCTGTATAACCTGAAGCAACTTGCTCTACACCCTCTACCCTATCAAATACAGCTTCCGTACACCAAAAGCATCCATTGGCAAATATTGCGGTTTTAATTTTATCAGTCATTGTGCTTATAAAGTTAAACAAAAAAGTTTTGTCATGAATACCTGCATTTCCTTACCAAAGTATTAACAATTTGTATTAATTTTTAACGTTTGCTTATTAATTTACAGCATTTGTTAGATGTAATATTGCAATAATGTAACAATCAATAATTATTACAGTCCTTATAAAAGGTAATTTATTTCAATCAATCAAAAAACAAATCAAAAAATGAGAAAAATTCTTTTTCTATCTCTTCTGCTATGCTATATTTCGAATACTGTTGCACAAGACAAAAAATTCTTAGACCTTAAAAGAGCTGTTGTTGCCCCAAAGATTGATGCTAATTTAGACGACCAAGCTTGGCAAGAGACAGATGAAGCTAATGGTTTTGTTGAGTTTAGACCAGCAATGGGTACTCCTGAAGAAGACCATCAGAAAACTACTGTAAAAGTTACCTATGATGATAATGCTGTATACTTTGCAGCTTACCTTCATGACAATCCAGATAACATTATGACACAATTAACAAGTCGGGATAATTTTGGGCAATCCGATTTTTTTCTAATTTCTATAAATCCTAATAACGATGCCCAGAATGATACAGAGTTTTTAATTTTTAGCACAGGTACACAAGGTGATGCAGTAGTAACATCAGATGGAAATGAAGATTGGGGATGGAATGCTGTTTGGGACAGTTCAGTTAAAATTGTTGACGATGGATGGATTGCGGAAATAAAAATCCCTTACTCTGCTTTGCGTTTTTCTAATCAAGAAGTACAAACTTGGGGGATTCAGTTTCACAGAAGACACATGAATGACAACCGACAACTTACATGGAATCCTATTGATAAAACCAAGGGTAGAATTGGACAATATCATGGCGAATTAAGAAATATCAAAAACATTGAGCCTCCTACTAGATTAAGCCTTAATCCGTTTACATCTTCTGTAGCCCGCTCTTTTAATGGAGAAACTAGTGAAGCCTTTAGCATTGGTATGGATATAAAATATGGTATCACAGAAAATTTTACATTAGATGCTACCCTAATTCCTGATTTTAGTCAAGCAGGTTTTGATAATGTAGAATTGAATTTAGGACCTTTTGAACAAGAATTTTCTGAACAGCGCCAATTTTTTAAAGAAGGTATTGACTTATTTAATAAAGGGAATCTATTTTATTCAAGACGTATAGGAAACTCGCCTACTGGAAATCCTACTTTAGAAGCCAATGAAAAAATTACAAATTATCCAAATACTGTAAAACTACTGAACGCTGTTAAGGTTTCTGGACGTACTAAAAATGGACTTGGCATAGGTGTTTTTAATGCGATAACAGAAAAAACTGAAGCAACAATTACTAAAACTGAGGAAATATTTAATCCAAATATTGGCAAAACAGAAACTATTTTAACAAATCGAAGCGAAGTGGTAGAACCCCTTGCTAATTATAATGTTTTGGTAATTGACCAACAGTTTAACGGTAATTCATCAGTAAGTCTTATAAATACAAATGTAACCAGAAGTGGCAATTTTAGAGATGCCAACGTTACTGGTTTACTTTTCGATATTTCTAATAAGGCCAACAAATACAACGTAAGTGGTGAAACTAAGATGAGTAATATAAACCTTGAAGATGATAATCAAATTGGGTTTAGTTCAAGAATTAGATTAGCCAAAGTAAGCGGTAAATACCGTTATTATATTAGCCATAGTTTAGCTGATAAAAAATATGATATCAATGATATGGGAATTTTATTTAGAAATAATTATAATAACATTTCCTTAAACGCTTCTTATCAAATTTTCGAGCCAACTGAAAAGTTAAATAGATTTAAGATAAATTTTAGAGCAAATTATAATAGACTATACAACCCTGGTACTTATACAGGTAAACGAATTGGGTTCAACTTAAATGGTCAAACAAAAAAATTAATGAGTTTTGGTGGTAATATGAATTGGAATATAGGGAAACAATATGATTATTTTGAACCAAGAACAGATGGGCGATTTTTTACTTTTAATAACAATTTTAATGCAAATGCTTGGATTGGTACCAATCGTGCTAAGACATTTTCTATAAGTGGATATAACGGTATGGCAACTTTATTTGACAAGAATCGTGATGTATTTGTGTATTGGTTTGGATTGGATCCAAGAATTCGGTTTAGTGATAAATTTAGTTTAAGTTATTCTTTTAATTATAATAGAGGAACGGGAGGGCGTGGTTTTGTAACAAACATTGATGATGACATAATCTTTGGACAGAGAAAACAAAAAACTATAGAAAATAGTATCTCTGGAAATTACAACTTTAACTCTTTTCATGGGTTGTCTTTAACCTTTAGAAATTACTGGTCAACAGTTACATATAATCAAGACTTATTTACTCTAGAATTAGATGGTTCAACAACGGTCAGTACTGGATACAATTTAGACAATATTGGATTTAATCCCAATGTCAATTTTAATACTTGGAATCTAGATTTTCGTTATTCATGGCAATTTGCTCCAGGAAGTCAGTTAACCGCACTATATAGAAATTCGTTGTTTAACTACAACACAGCATCTAATAATAGTTTTATTGATAGTTTAAACTCTTTACTAGATCAACCTATCGAACATATCTTCTCTCTAAGATTAGTACATTATATTGATTATAACAACATTAAAAAAGTGTTTCAAAAGAAAACAAGCTAGTTACCTATTCATTAGTCAAAAGATAATCCGAAATTTAAAAAAGGTTTACAATTTAAATACACTGCAAGCCTTTTTTTATTTTTAATCCTATTCGAAAATCATTCTACTACATTAACACTATTACAGTTGTTTTTAACGTTTAGTTGTGAAAATTGGGTGTGTCATAACTGTAGTTTTGTGAAAAATTGCTAATCGCCATCAAAGAACTCAATATGCGTATTTCCCAAATCTTTCTTTTGCTTACTCTTTTTATTTCTTTTACTACTCTTTCTCAAGAACAAAAGACGCTAAACATTGTAAAAACAGCTATAGCCCCAAAGATTGATGGAATATTAGATGATAAAGCGTGGTTAAATGCAGAAGAAGCCAAAGACTTTACACAGTTTATACCTACTATGGGAATTCCAGAAAAGGCACATCAAAAAACCATTGTAAAAATGACTTATAATGATGAAGCTATCTATATTGCTGCCTATTTATATGATAAGCCAGAAGATATCCAACGTCAGTTTACAAATCGAGACAATTTTGGACAATCCGATTTTTTTGGTGTAGTATTCAATTCTAATAATGATGCTCAAAATGATATTGAATTCTTTGTATTTAGCTCAGGAACACAAGCAGATGCTGTTTCATCTCCTGAAAATGGTGAAGATTTTGGTTGGAATGGCGTTTGGGATAGTGCTTTGAAAATAGTTGATGACGGATGGATTATTGAAATGAAAATCCCGTATTCTGCACTACGCTTTTCTAATCAAGAAGATGCCACTTGGGGATTACAATTTCAACGTGAATTTAGAACCAATAGATCTCGTTATTCTTGGAATCCTATTGATAGAACAAAAGGCAATGTTGGTATTTACCATGGCGAATTAAAAGGCTTAAAAAATATTAAACCACCAGTTAGGTTAAGTCTCTACCCATTTGCTTCTAGTGTTATTACATCTTTTGATGGAGAAACCACTGATGAATATAAACTTGGTTTAGATATTAAATACGGCTTATCTGAAAATTTTACTTTGGATGCGACATTAATACCCGATTTTAGTCAAGCAGGATTTGATAATCTTACCCTTAATTTAGGTCCTTTTGAACAAACATTTTCTGAGCAACGTCAATTCTTTAAAGAAGGGATTGATTTATTTAATAAAGGAAATTTGTTTTTCTCCAGACGTGTGGGTAATGCTCCAACTGGATCTGTAGCTTTAGAAGATAACGAAATAGTTACTGACTTTCCTAGAGAAGTAAAAACATTAAACGCCTTAAAAATTTCTGGACGTACTAAAGATGGTTTGGGCATTGGTTTTTTTAATGCCATTACTGCAAAAACAGAAGCCACTATAAAAAATACGGTCACTGAACAAACGCGTAAAGAAGTTGTTGAACCTATAGCAAATTATAATATTCTTGTAATTGACCAGCAGTTTAATCAAAATTCCTCTGTAAGCTTTGTGAATACTAATGTAGTAAGAGATGGTGGTTTTAGAGATGCCAATGTAACAGCCGCTTTGTTTAATATTACTAACAAAGCCAACAAATACAATATTAACGGGCAAGCTAAAATGAGCAATATTTTTTTGCAAGATGGAAATATTAGCGGTTTTAGCTCTAACTTTTCAGTTGGGAAAGTAAGTGGAAATTACCAATATAGAATTGGTCATAGATTGGCCGATAAAAAATATGACATTAACGATTTAGGTCTTCAACTTAGAAACAATTTTAATACCTTTTTTGCCAATGCGTCATATAGAATATTTAAACCTACAAATAAATTAAATAACCTAAGTGTTAGACTTAGAGCTAGCTATAATAGGCTCTTCAATCCTAATATATACACTGGTAATAATATTAGTTTAAATGTCTTTGCGCAAACAAAAAAATTATTAGCTTTTGGTGGAAATATTTTTGGTTTAATAGGAAAACAATTTGATTATTTTGAGCCTAGAACTGAAGGGCGATTTTTAATATTTGAAAATTTTGTGAATGCGCGTACTTTTATTTCGACCGATTTTAATAAAAAATACGCTTTTAGCGCAAATCTAGGAGTTGGTAAATTATTTGAAAAAGGGCGTGACTTATTTAATTATAGTATTAGTGTATCACCACGAATAAAATTTAATGAAAATTTTATAATGAATTATTCATTTCGTTTTTCAGATAATAAAGGTGGTAGAGGTTATGTTACAAATATTGACGATAACATTATTTTTGGTCAACGTAATCAAAAAACCATCGTAAACAGCCTTTCTGCAAGTTATAATTTTGACTCATATAATGGACTAACTCTTACAGTAAGAAATTTTTGGACTACAGTTACATACGAGGACAACTTATTTTTATTAGATGAAGATGGAAGATATAATCCAAATGCTGGTTATAATTTGGATAATATTGGTTTTAACCCAAATATTAATTTTAATACGTGGAATCTTGATTTTAAATATGTTTGGGAATTTGCACCAGGAAGTTTGCTTACCGCTTTATATAGAAACCAGATTTTTAATCAAGATACAACTTCAACCGATTCGTATTCCGTAAGTTTTAGTTCACTATTTAAACAGCCCATAAAGCATGTATTTTCACTGCGCTTAGTATATTATATTGATTATAATAATGTGAAAAATATTTTTCAGAAGAAATCCAGTTAAATATTGCTCATAAAACCATAAAGTAGTAATTTCCCAATCGTTATTACTAATTACAATGATTCAAGCAAAAAACATTCATAAATATTATGACGATTTACATGTATTAAAAGGTGTAAATCTTCATATTAAAGAAGGTGAAATAGTCTCTATAGTTGGTGCTTCAGGAGCTGGAAAAACAACCTTATTACAAATTTTAGGAACATTAGATAAAGCTTCTCAAACTGAAAATCCAGAACTACTACTTAACAACACTTCTGTCATTAATTTAAATGATAAAACTCTAGCTAAATTTAGGAATGAGCATATTGGTTTTATTTTTCAGTTTCACCAATTACTGCCAGAGTTTACTGCTTTAGAAAACGTCTGTATTCCTGCATTTATAAAAGGAATTAATAAAGCAGAAGCTGAAGAGAAAGCAAAACAACTTCTCGATTTTTTAGGACTTATTGATAGGCTAAATCACAAACCTAACGAACTATCTGGTGGTGAGCAACAACGTGTGGCTGTGGCTAGAGCTTTAATAAACAATCCAAAACTTATTTTGGCTGATGAACCTTCTGGTAACT
>CAYQME010000001.1:21645-23082 GCA_964418645.1 uncultured Flavobacteriaceae bacterium | reverse complement strand
AGAGCTTTAATAAACAATCCAAAACTTATTTTGGCTGATGAACCTTCTGGTAACTTGGATAGCGAATCTGCCGAAAACCTACACAACCTCTTTTTTAAACTGCGTGATGAATTTGGACAGACCTTTGTTATTATAACACATAACGAAGAACTGGCAAATATGGCAGATAGAAAGTTAGTGATGGTTGATGGGAAAATTGTGAATACTTAATTTTTTTACTCTTAATTTTTGGAGTTACGTTTATCGGTAAAGTATAAAGAGCGTTTTAATGCTTTTTATACAAAGTTAGTGGTTTTATTTTCTTTCTTTTTTTAGCGTGCCTTTTAATTTCAAATGATCCTTGCGTATCAAAAAGGAAAAATGTTCAAATTCATAAATCACCTTTGCTTCTTCATCGTAAACAGGCAGTCTATTTTTGTTAGTTTCCTTCGCACTTTTTGTTCCCTTCATAACCTGATCAAATGCATCGACCAACTCTAATAGCCTAATGGGTTCAGCAATTGGAGTATTATGGGCAGGAAACAATTTCTTAAGAGAAGGGCTTAAATCAGCAAGTTTTTTAATACTCTTTTCATAAGCTTTTAAATCTGTACCATCAAAAAATAGCCAAATAGTAGCTTCATAGAATGTGTCACCCGTCCAAAGATATCCATGCTCTCTATCTAGCAAAGCAATTGCATCTGGAGTATGGCCAGGTACGGAAATAACTTCAAGAGTTCTTTGCCCTAAATCAATAATATGCCCATCATTTATGAATGTTGAAATTGAAAATGGTTTGATATGATAGGATGCTGTATCAAGATTTGGAAGCTTTTCCATACAAAATGCATCCGGTGCGACTTCATTTTTAACTAGGTCATGACTCCATCCATTTTTAGCCCAATACAATGTATACTCAGTTTCTAATGCAAGGATGCTATCAAATTCATGATTACCTCCAATATGATCATAGTGAGAATGCGAGTTTAAGACCATTACAGGCAGTTTGGTTAAGTCTTTAACAACAGAAGATATTAATCCAAGCCCATTCCCTGAATCAAATAATAGAGCCTTCTTTGCGCCAATTATTAAGTAGGAGATGACTTCTTCATAGTTGTATGGCTCTGCGATTGCATAAACATCCTTTCCCACCATATAAACTTTAAACCAATCACTACTTGTTTTAATCTCTTCAAGTCCTGAATACATAGTTAAATCGGCTTCGTCACACCAATCCGTAGATTCTGTTTGAGCGTATGAAGAATAACTTCCGAGCAATAGAAAATACATTAGACACAAAAAATAGTTCAATTGGTTCATATTGATTTTGATTAAAATAGATTCTAAATTTGGCTTTAGTTGCCACTAATGGATAAGATATGGTTCTGTATTAATTGATTATATCAGATGATACCTACCTACGGCAAGCAAGAGCGAAGTTAGTTTTTTTTATTTAAA
>CAYQME010000001.1:1219-21545 GCA_964418645.1 uncultured Flavobacteriaceae bacterium | reverse complement strand
TTTAACGGTAATGATTTTGTACAGTTTATAAAAAGCTTAAAGCATATTTATACTCATCATAATGGCTTAGAATCTGTATTCTTAAAACATGCAACAAAAGAATCATTGCAACATGCTATTCATAATCTAAAGAAAATATTTTTCGAAATTAAACATTTACCAAGAACTCAAAAACATATTGGCGACCCACTTAAAAATTCGGCAGCTAAAAGACTTAATATGTTTTTACGATGGATGATTAGAAATGATAACTCTGGTGTTGATTTTGGGTTATGGCAAAGCCTCTCACCTGCTCAACTCTCTTGTCCACTAGATGTACACTCTGGTAATGTGGCGCGAAAACTAGGGTTGCTAACACGTAAACAAAATGATACAAAAGCTTTATTGGAGTTAGATACAGCATTGCGTGAATTAGACCCAGTTGACCCTGTGAAATATGATTTCGCTTTATTTGGGTTAGGTGTTTTTGAAGGATTTTAAAAGCTTGTTAATAAATGTTAATTAATTAATAGCATTACATACAAAACAGTAATTTAGTAACATTCAAAAACCAACTAAACTAATTACAATGAAAAAATTATTTACTCTTCTGTTTTTTTTAGGAATACTAACATCTTACGGGCAAAGTAGAACTATACCAATTGATACTATGGTTATTACTACCCATAACACCACTGTAAAAGGTCAAAGTTTTTCGTATACTGCAACTACAGGAACACAACCTGTTTGGGATAAAAACGGAGAACCAACAGCAACGTTGTTTTATACCTATTACAAGCGTAATAATGTTAAAGACAGGGCTAACAGGCCTTTAATTATTTCGTTTAATGGAGGTCCAGGATCTGCTTCAGTATGGATGCATGTTGCCTATACAGGACCTCGCATTCTTAATATTGATGACGAAGGTTATCCTGTGCAACCCTATGGTTTTAAAAATAATCCAAACTCTATTATTGATGTCGCAGATATTGTTTTTGTAAATCCTGTAAATACTGGGTATTCAAGAATGGTTCCTAATAAAGAAGGTGAAATGCCAGATAAAAAACAATTTTTTGGCATTAATGCAGATATTAAATATCTAGCAGAATGGATTAACACTTTTGTATCTAGAAATAGTCGTTGGGAATCACCAAAATATATTATTGGCGAAAGTTATGGTGGCACTCGTGTCATGGGTTTAGCCTACGAATTGCAAAATAGCCAGTGGATGTATTTAAATGGAGTGATTATGGTTTCTCCTGCCGATTATAAAGTCATTCGCGTTGGAGGTCCTGTATCTTCTGCCTTAAATTTACCATATTTTACCGCTACTGCTTGGTATCATAAAATGCTGCCTAATGCTTTACAAAGTAAAGATTTATTAGAAATTTTACCAGAGACGGAAAATTATGCCATCAATACTTTAATACCTGCATTGGCTAAAGGAGGGTTTATTTCGGAAACAGAACGACAAAGTGTTGCAGAAAAAATGGCGTACTACTCAGGCCTGAGCAAAAAATCAATTTTACAGCACAATTTAGTAGTTCCTAACCGCTTTTTCTGGAAAGAATTATTGCGTGACAAAACAGGACAAACTATTGGAAGACTAGATTCACGATATTTAGGTATTGATAAAATGGAAGCAGGAACTAGTCCTGATTATAGTGCAGAACTCACGTCTTGGTTACATTCATTCACACCAGCAATTAACCATTACATTAAAAAAGAACTGAAGTTTGTAACAGATGTAAAGTATAATATGTTTGGTCCTGTGCATCCTTGGAATAATGAAAACGATAATGTTAGAGATAATTTACGACAGGCAATGGCTGAAAATCCATATTTAAAAGTATTAAATCAATCGGGATATTATGATGGAGCAACTACATACTTTAATGCTAAATATACACAGTGGCAAATAGATCCAAGCGGAAAAATGAAAGATCGTTTTTATTTTGAAGGCTACAGAAGTGGTCACATGATGTATCTACGCAATGAAGATTTAATCAAGGCCAATGACGATTTAAGAACCTTTATTAAAAATACCTCAGCTAAAGGAAAAGCTGCCAAATATTAAAACTATGACACAACGCTTGTTACAAATATTATTCTTAAGTTTTACTATTGTAAGCTTACATTCTTGTAAATCGCAACCCGTAGAAACAATAACCTATCTTACAGCACCTACTGGTGCTAACGGTTCAGAATCTAGCTTGCACAAAGCAAACGATGGTACCATTTATTTAAGTTGGGTTGAAACTGATAAAGAAAAAAATAGCAAACTCCTGTTTTCTACACTAAACAAAAATAACACATGGTCATCACCAAAACCTATTGCATCAGGAAATGACTGGTTTGTAAATTGGGCAGACTTCCCATCAATAACATCTTTTGGAAACGAAAATTTAGCAGCGCATTATTTAGAAAAAAGTGCTGATGGTTCCTATACGTATAATGTAAAAGTAACGGTTTCTAATGATAAAGGAAACACATGGAACACAGATTTCATTCCGCATACAGACAATACACAATCTGAACATGGTTTTGTTAGTAAATTGGAAATGAATGATGATTCATTCCTATCTGTATGGTTAGACGGAAGACAATCAGCATATGCCGAAAAAGATTCAACCATTGTTAGAGAAATGACACTAAGAAGTGCTATTATTAGTAAGAGCGGAGAGCTTTTGGAAGAATATTTATTAGACTCTCGTGTTTGTGATTGTTGCCAAACAGATGCTGCCATGACTAGTAACGGTCCTATTGTAATTTACAGAAATAGATCACAAGATGAGATTCGTGATATTTATTATGTAAGACAAGTAAACCATAAATGGACAGCTCCTAAACCTATTTTTAATGACAACTGGAATATTGCAGGATGCCCTGTTAATGGTGCTGCTATTAGCACTCGTAAAGATGTAGCAGCAATTGCGTGGTTTACTATGGCTAATGACACTCCAAAAGTAAAAGTGGTATTTTCTAATAATAATGGCGAAACATTTGAAGTTCCAATAAAGATTGGTGATGTAGACCCGTTAGGTCGTGTAGATATTGAATTGTTAGAAGATAATTCTACACTTGTAAGCTGGATGGATGTGGTAAATGACAATACTGTAATTCAGTTACAACGCGTACATCAAGATGGTACAGTTAGTAAGATTATTACTTTAACCGAATCTTCAGAGAGTCGCTCTAGTGGTTTTCCAAGAATGGTTATCAAAGATAATCTAGCTTATCTCTCATGGACACATGTTGGTGATGACAATCTAGATATTAAAACGGCTATAGTAAATACTAGCCTTTTAAACTAAAACTATAAACAAAAAAACTGGCTTTAACGAGCCAGTTTTTTTTACTATATAGCTGTATTTATCCCTTTAACCAAGCATTTCTTAATGCAACCTGCTTTGGTGTTGCATCCGCTTTTGATTGTAATTTCTTTCCAATTGTATAAGACTGTGTAAGCGTTGTTTTTATAACAACCTCGTTTCCATCTCTATTCAATTTTACTTCTATTTCTTTTCCTGATTGCCAAGAAAATACCTGACCAAATATTTGATTAGCATTTTGCAAAGTTACCTTTGCGCCATCTATCTCTGCAATAACATCGTTAGGCTGTGCTCCATTTTCGTTCCAAAAACTATTCTGACTTACTAAACTATTAAAATGAATGGTTCCATCTTTTTGGTCTGCTCCAACTATTAAAGCACCTGCGTTTTGAATATAATTAGTCTTTACCCTACTCTGTGCAACTTCTAAGCCCATTTTATCAAAAAACTCATTATAATTAATGGATGCTGTTCCAATAACATGAGCATCAAAGAAAGATTTAAGAGAAGGATAGGTCATCGCCACAATTTCATCAAATATTTTATCATCATCAAAAGGTTTGTTTTTACCATACTTCAATGACAATTCTTTCATTAATGATAATATTCCTCTATTTCCGTTGCTTTCTTCACGTAGTAAAATATCGATACACATCCCAATTAAAGCCCCTTTTTGATATACATTTCCATAATTTGTAGCGTAAGGTTTATCAAGCACATTTTCACTCATCTCTGTAAAGCTCATAGTGTCGTCGTAATTAGAAGCCATTTGAATTTTATCCATAATCTTAGCATAAAATTCATCTTCAGATACTAAGTCTTGATTAATTTGAAATAAACTCGCGAAGTATTCAGTCACACCTTCATACATCCACAAATGTTTAGAAAATGTAGGTTTATTATAATCAAAATAATGCACATCTTCAGAATGTACACTTAAAGGTGTTACAATATGAAAAAATTCATGAGAGACGATATCAATCATGCTTTTAGCTAAAGCAGCCTCTTGCATAGATTCTGGCATAACTACCATTGTAGATGTATGATGCTCTAATGCTCCAAAACCTTTTGGCGATGTTTCTTTACCTTCTGATAAATACACATAAATGCCGTAGCGTGCTGTAGTATTAACATCACCTAAATAGGCTTTTTGCGCTAACATCATCTTTTGCATCGTTTCTTTTAACGATTTTGCAGAGTGTGTTTTATTAGGAGAGTAAACACTTAGAACGATTTTAATATCGCCTATTTGAAATTCTTCTACATCTAAGTCACCATAAAACATTGGGTTATCGGTAATATCAAAATAACGTGGAGCAAAATAACTTGACGTTACGGAGCTACCATCAGTACTAGTTATGCTTGCAACTTGCTCTAATACCGAAGTTTTTACGAAATCGGCAGAAGCTGTTACATCTAGCTTGTATTGATTATTTTTTAATGAATCAAAATAACCAATAAAACCATGAAGATTTAAAACATAGTTATTAGGCTCGATATTTGTTCCAGCTGGTGAAAATGGGGTGTCTCCTCCTATGCCTCCTGTAGTTTCAACATCAAATGTATCATTTACATTATAAGTTATATAATCCAAATTAGTAGCATTGCTAATAGTCCAAGTATTAGTATTTACTTTGTTTACAGATAATTCGTTGCCTTCATAATTAAACGCTTTAAAATCATCGATATATTTTCCAAAATCACTTACTGAATATGTGCCTTGTACAACTCTTGGTAAATGATAGGTCACAGTTTCTACAGTAAACCGACCTGGATTTATTGTTACTGGTGCTTTATCGTCAATAACTTTAGTTAAATCTATAGAAGTAGTAATAGGCAAATTAATTGCCAAATCATTAATACGTTTGGCAGACCCACAGCCTACAAGTATCACTCCTACAATAAAAGCGCTTAAAATTCTTTTCATTTTTTTATATATGTTAAATTTAATTTAGTAGTCGACAAAACTAAAAAAGTGTTACAATAATATTACTTAAGTTTTGTTAATTTCGTTAAATGAAGAAACCCTTAGTAAGTATTCTTGTTCCATTTAAAAATACTGAAGCGTTTTTACCTGAATGTATTCGGTCTATCACCAATCAGACCTACAACAATTGGGAACTTCTAATTGTTGACGATAACTCCACAGATAAGAGTTTTTCAATTGTAGAAGACTATGCTATTACAGACGGAAGAATAAAACTTCTCAAGAACAATGGTAATGGTATTATAGATGCTTTACGTCTTGCCTTAAAAGAAAGCAACGGAGATTTAATTACGAGAATGGATAGTGACGATATCATGGTTTTAAATAAACTGGAGGTATTAAGTAATAGTCTTATCAATTATGGAAATGGGTATCTTGCTGTTGGTAATGTAAAATACTTTTCAGAAAATGGCATTGGTGATGGTTATGCTAAATATGAACTATGGCTAAATCAACTCACTCAAACGGGTTCAAACTACAACGAAATATATAAAGAGTGCGTCATCCCCTCACCTTGTTGGATGGCTTTTAAAGATGATCTTCTAGCTTGTGATGGCTTTAATCCAAATCGTTATCCTGAAGATTATGATCTGGCATTTCGGTTTTATAAATGCAATCTAAAATGTATTCCGTGTGATAAGGTATTACATTACTGGAGAGATTACGAAATTAGAACCTCCAGAACACATGCGCACTATGCAGAAAATCATTTCATAGCCTTAAAATTGCATTATTTTTTAGACCTCAATTATATAAAAGAAAAATCGTTAACTATTTGGGGTGCAGGAAATAAAGGTAAAGTTTTAGCAAAGGCACTTGTAAAAAAAGGAGTTCCATTTCATTGGATATGCGATAATCCTAATAAGATTGGTCGTGATATTTATGGGCAAGAACTTAAGTCTTTTAAATATTTAGAAGGTATCCAAAATCCACAAAGTATCATTACAGTTGCGAATACAAGCTCACAAACTCAAATAAAAGCCTATCTAAAAAAGCAAGGTATGAAACCAATGAAGGATTATTTTTTCTTCTGCTAAGTATTAAAATCTAAAAATTTTGCTAAAAAACAACACACAATAACCACAAAACATCTTTTTTACATTAAGTTTGTGTATCACCAAAAATGCCCATTTTGAGCATAAGGAAAATTATTAAGAATGCAGTTTAAACACCCAGAACTTCTTTACGCGTTACTCTTATTATTTATTCCTATTATTATTCATCTATTTCAGCTACGTCGTTTTGAAAAAGTGCCCTTTACGAATGTGCAATTTTTAAAAAGCATTACTATTCAAACACGCAAAAGCTCTCAGCTAAAAAAGGGGTTGACCTTACTCACCAGATTATTGCTTATAGCTGCAGTTGTTTTAGCATTTGCGCAACCCTACTTTTCAAAATCTAACAGTATTAATTTAAAATCGGAAACTGTTATTTATTTAGACAACTCTTTTAGCATGCAGGCTCAAGGAGATAAAGGCGAGCTTTTAAAGCGGAGTATTCAGGATATTATTAATGCCATTGATGACACTAATAAAATTACCATTTTTACTAATGACAACATTTTTAAGGATATTACACGCAAAACTATAAATAATGAACTGTTAGATCTGGATTATTCTTCAAATCAATTAGATTATAATGCAGTCATTTTAAAAGGGGAAAAGCTTTTTGATAATAAAGCTTCATCAGTTAAAAACTTGATTTTACTATCCGATTTTCAACAAAAAAACAAGCCTTTTAAAATACCTTTAGACAAATCAATCATTACACATTTGGTACAATTGCAACCCCTAAATAATACTAATGTTAGTATAGATAGTGTGCATATATCGAAACATAATATTTCTAATATTGAACTTACCGCTGTAGTAAAAAGTCAAGGTAGCAATCTTAACGATATTTCTATTTCATTATTCAATGACAATAATTTAATTGCAAAATCTTCAGTACGAAGTGACGTTATTGCTAAAGCCAAGTTTACACTACCCGCCAATGTTGCTATTAATGGCAAAATAACTATAGAAAACGCAAGTCTTCAGTTTGATAACGTGCTGTATTTCAATATTAATACACAGCAAAAAACAAATGTACTTTCTATAAACTCAGCGGATGATAATTTCCTAAAGCGTGTGTTTACTAATGACGAATTTAAGTATAATGCTTCTACTGCTAATCAATTAAACTATAATGATATTGAAGAACAAGACTTGATTATTTTAAATGAGCTTGATGAAATTCCATTACCATTAATAAACACACTTAACACGTTTGTAAACAATGGAGGTTATCTATTAATTATCCCTTCAAATAATGCTACATTAACCTCATATAACGAACTATTTAATTCAAAAGAAATTTTATTTGGATCTTTGAGGGCTAGTGAAAAAAAGATTACCACAATCAACTATTCTCACCCGATATTTAAAGGTGTTTTTGATAAAGAAATAAGCAATTTTCAATATCCTAAAGTAAATAGTTTTTATGAGTTACAATCTGCTAGTAATGCGATTCTTCAGTTTGAAGATAATAAACCTTTTTTGTTTCAAAAGGGGACTGTTTTTGTATTTGCCTCGGCTTTGAATACTACCAATTCAAATTTTATAAACTCACCCTTAATTGTACCTACACTCTATAATATTGGCCGTCAAAGTTTACAATTGCCAAAGCTCTATTATACCATAAGTAAAGATAACACTTACGATGTTGACATATCGTTACAACAAGATGACATTTTAAAATTAAAATCGGGATCGTTAGAAATTATTCCACAGCAACACACTTATAGTAATAAAGTAACTATAAATACTAGTGAAACCCCAAATATAGCTGGGATTTACGAAGTACGTAACAGCAACAAGGTATTAAAAAGAGTAAGCTATAATTATGACAGGATTGAAAGTAACTTAAACTATCTTGACCTTTCAAATATTGAGCATGTTAATCTCAGCCAATCTATACCTCAAGTATTTAATAGCATAAAAAGTGAAACAAATGTTAGCCTGCTATGGAAATGGTTTACTATTTTTGCACTGGTGTTATTAATTATAGAAATGCTCATCTTAAAATATTTTAAATGAACGTACTTATAAAATCTGCTACTATAATTGACTCTAGAAGTGATTTCCATAATAAAACGAAAGATATTTTAATTGAAAAAGGTATCATCACTAACATTTCCAACAAAATAAAAAATCCAAAAGGCTATAAAGAAATCACACTTAATAACTTACATGTATCTCAAGGCTGGTTTGATAGTAGTGTGAGTTTTGGAGAACCTGGTTTCGAGGAACGAGAAACTATTAACAATGGAATCAAAACTGCTGCAAAATCTGGGTTTACAGCAGTAGTGGTAAACGCAAACACAAACCCTATAATAGATACAAATTCTGATATTGCTTTTTTAAAATCAAAAGCCTCAAACAACGCTGTGGATATTTTGCCTATTGGAGCCTTAACAAAAGAAAGTGATGGTAAAGATTTGGCTGAATTGTATGATATGAAAAATGCTGGTGCTGTTGCGTTTGGCGATTATCAGAAACCAATCAGTAATCCAAATTTAATGAAGATTGCACTTCAATATGCAAGTAATTTTGATGCTTTAGTGTGTTCTTTTCCACAAGACAATAACATCGCTGGGAATGGTGTTATGAATGAACACGTAACAAGCACAACAATCGGTCTTAAAGGAATTCCCGCGCTTGCTGAAGAGTTGCAAGTAGCACGAGATTTGTTTTTACTGGAATATACTGAAGGCAAGTTGCATATTCCAACAATATCTACTGCTAAATCGGTAGAATTAATAAGAACTGCTAAAAAGAAGAAACTAGATGTGAGTTGCAGCGTAGCTATCCACAATCTAATTTTTAGTGATAAACAACTAGCTAATTTTGAAACCAATTACAAGGTTTTGCCGCCTCTCAGAACACAAACAGATATAGATGCCTTGATTGGTGGTCTTAAGGATGGCACAATCGATATGGTAACTTGTGACCACAATCCATTAGATATAGAGCAAAAGAAAGTAGAATTTGATTTCGCAGCAGTAGGTACTATTGGACTTGAAAGTGCCTTTGGTGCATTGCATTCAATTTTTTCAACAAAGGCTTCAATAAAACTATTAACAAAAGGAAAAGACAGATTTAATGTTAATAGTCAATCCATTTCAATAGGTAATAAAGTAAATATCACTTTATTTAATCCAGACATAAATTACAATTTTTCAAAGAAAAATATCCTTTCTAAATCTAAGAATGCTATTTTTGAAAATCATCCTTTAAAAGGAAAAGCTTATGGTATAATTTCTAACGGAAAAGTAATTTTATAAGACATAATATGATGACTGACCAAACTATAGTAGAAGGAAAATCAATGGCAATTCTTAGCTATTTAACCATTTTTGGAGTGATTATCGCTTTTTTTATGAATAACGATAAAAAAAATGAGTTTACTTATTTTCACATACGACAATCTTTAGGATTGTGGGTTACCTTTTTTGCACTTGGATATATTGTAGGTATTTTTGACAGTTGGCTTATTACAATAAGTTTTTGGATGTTTTTCGGCGTTCTCTTTCTTTTTGGATTTATGTCGGCTATCGTAGGCAAAGCACAAGCTACACCAATTTTGGGTCCCTTGTTTCAAAAGTTATTTGCCGGTTTAGGAAAGTAATGGATAAAGATAATTTATCATTATATCATATCGTTAGAGAATCTTCAATCACCAATGGTAAAGCACCAGTACTTATTATGCTGCATGGTTATGGTAGTGATGAAAACGATTTGTTTTCTTTTGCAGCAGAATTACCAGAAGAATTATACATTATATCAGTAAGAGCGCCACATACTTTACAGCCATACGGTAATGCATGGTATGCTATTAACCCCAATGCTGAAAAAGGAAAATGGAGTGACAATGAACAGGCCATACAATCAAGAGATCTAATTGCTACGTTTATTGATGAAGTATGTAAAACGTATCCTGTAGACGCTACCAATGTGACTTTGCTAGGGTTTAGCCAGGGCACAATTTTAAGTTACGCAGTTGCTTTAACCTATCCTGAAAAACTAAAACATATTATTGCATTAAGTGGCTATATTAATACTGATATTATTCTACAAAATTTTCAAAATTACGATTATTCCAAGTTAGATTTTTATTGCTCTCATGGTAGTGTAGATCAGGTAATTCCAGTAGCATGGGCAAGACAAACTCCTGCTATTTTAGAATCTCTCAACATTAAATACAAATACAGCGAATTTCCAGTTGGTCATGGTGTTGCTCCTCAAAATTTTCATGAACTAAAAGCATGGCTTAAGGATAGAATTTAGTGTTGCTTTTTAACACTCCTATTTTATTTATAATGCATAAGTTTCATATATCACTCCTAATTTATAGAACAAATTATTTTTTTAATAGTTAGGTTTCTAAATTTCTAACGACTATTGACAAGTAGCATGAATAAATGCTGTAATCTATAATATTAAATCAATGAAAAAAAAGATTCTTAAATGGGGACTTATCATCGTAATTGGTGGATTATTAATTGGTGGTGGTATTACCTTATATATGTTCAACCAGCCTCACAGAGATGTTCAAGCTACAACAGCTGACTATAAAATGGATGCAAATCAACTTGTAAATGAATATTTAGCCAATGCGGAAGCTTCAAATGAAAAGTATTTAGATGAAGAAGGCGAATCAAAAATTATTGAAGTAACAGGAACAGTTTCAGAAATAAGTGTTGATCTAAACAATAATACAGTAATACTACTAAAAACCAATGGTGATAAAGCCGGTGTAAGCTGTACCCTTTTAAAAACAACAGACAGTGCAAACTTAAACTTAGGAGATGTAGTAACTATTAAAGGCGTTATTAGAGCTGGAGCTGGATATGATGAAGATTTGGAGCTTTATGAAGATGTTATTATGGAAAAAGGGAAAATCATTAAACAGTAATAATTATAACAATAAACCTTTAAAAAACAAATTCATGAAAAAAACAATTTTTAGTTTAGCAATAGTTGGAATACTTATATTATCATCAGCTTTTTCAACAATAGGAGACAAATTAGTAAGTAAGTCAGGGCATGTTAGCTTTTACTCGCATACAGCTATAGAAGATATTAGTGCTGATAATTTTAAAATGGTAAGTACACTTGAAACTGAAACTGGAGAAATGGTATTTTCTGTACCAATGCAAAGTTTTGAGTTTGAAAAATCATTAATGCAAAAACACTTTAACAGTTCAAAATTTTTAGATACTAAAAAGTTTCCAAAATCAAAATTTATTGGAAAAATTACAAATCTAAATGATATCGATTTTAGCGCAGACGGTACTTATACTGCCAATGTAACGGGTGATCTTACTATACATGGAGTAACAAAAAATATTACCGAGAATGCAACTATTACCGTAAGTGGAGCAAAAGTAACTGTAGATGTTGAGTTAAGTATCACACTAGCCGATTACAATATTGCATTTAAAAAAGGCAAGCCTTCGACTAACATTGCTAAAACCATTGATGCAAAAATAAAAGCTGAATTTAATTAAGAAAAAGAACAATTAATTTATTCTAAAAAAAGCGAGACCTTAAATATGGCGCTCGCTTTTTTATTATAATACAATCTCATAACTTTATAAATTACTGCGGTGGATACAAAAAGTATTCTTTTAACTCATAATCTAATTTACCCTCATCTGTTATTTCATAGGTTAAAAATAATTCGCCCCAATATTTACCATCAGAAAAATCGGCTATAATCCATTTATGATTTAACAACCTCATATTATTAATTAGTATTTTACCATCTGTCATAGAGGCGTAAGGTACTAAAGGATGTTCTCCTTTCACTTCATTGAGTTTGTATAATTCGTCTTTTATAAACGGAATTAACTCAGATACATTGAGACCCTTATTTTCAAAATAGCTAATAGCATCTTCATTATTTTCTAAATTAAAATACATAAGTTCTAGATTCTCATCTTCCAAAGTCATTAAAGAATCTTTATACATTGAAACTTTATCTTTAGCCTTTACAATGTCTTTTTCATATTTTTCAATAATACTTTTAGAGTTTACATATTGAAAAACAACTAGTAATGATGAAAACATAAAAAGGTACAAATATATTTTTCCTTTCATTTCTTAAATATTTAATTGCAAATTATCATAGGCCAAATAAACGTTTTTTGGCAATTTTTGTTGCACTTCTTCATGTAACCCTAATAAATGACTTATATGTGTTAAATAAGCACGTTCTGGGTTTACTTGTTCTATAAACTGTAATGCTTCTTCTAAATTAAAATGTGAATAATGTGGTTTTATTCGCAACGCGTTTACCACTAAGACCTTTACACCTCTTAGTTTCTCAATTTCTTCCTTTGCAATAGTTTTAACATCGGTTAAATACGCAAAATCCTTAAATCTAAACCCAAAGACTTGTAATGCACCATGCATAACGTTTATAGGAATAACTTCTAGCTCTTGAAGCATAAATGGCGAATTTGTAATCACATGTTCAATAACTGAAGGTGCTCCAGGATATCTGTCTTTAGTTTCAAAAATATACTCAAATCGTTTATGCAATGCATTTAATACACGTCTATGCGCATAAATTGGGATATCGCCTTGCCTAAAGAAAAAAGGTCTAATATCATCCATACCAATAACATGGTCTGTATGTTCATGTGTAAACAAAATACCATTTATTTTAGAGCAATTGGCTCTCAGCATTTGGTATCTAAAATCAGGTCCACAATCAATCACATAAGTATATGAATCCCACTCCACTAAAACTGAAACACGTAAACGTTTATCTTTTTGGTCAGTACTTAAGCATACAGGATGATTGCTGCCAATAATTGGAATACCTTGTGATGTTCCTGTTCCTAAAAAAGTGATTTTCAATTCGTTTTTTATTTTAATACTGATTAAATCAAATTTCAAAAAAATTGAATATACAGTTTGTTTAAAAATGTATCATTTTAAAGCAAATGTAACTATTACAAGGTACTTTTTATAATCTTTAATAAGTATACTCAACAATTAGTTGTAAAAGATGATATAAGTCAGATTATTTACTCTAATTATACTTTACATTTACATACTGCACACATTATAATGTTTTATAGAGTATGAAAATAGGCATATTAAAAGAAACTCATAAAGGTGAAAAACGAGTCTCAATTTCACCAAATATTGCAAAACAACTTATTGCAAAAAACTTCCAAATTATAGTTGAAGAGGGTGCCGGAACAAACTCTTCATTTAAAAATTCAGACTATAGAAATATAGGCGCAGAAGTTGAAAAAAGAGGAGTGGTTTTTAAAGCAGCCGACATACTCATTAAAATAAACCCCTTTGATAAAGATGACTTAAAATTAGTAAATAAGGGGCAAATTTTAATGAGCCAGTTATTCCATAAATCAAATCCGGAAATCATTAAAGCCATTGCAGCAAAAGGTGTTAGTGCGTTTTCAATGGATGCCATGCCTCGTATTTCTAGAGCTCAGGATATGGACGTTTTAAGTTCTCAAAGTAATCTTGCAGGCTATAAGGCAGTAATTAGAGGTGCTTACGAAATGACCAAGATATTTCCATTAATGATGACTGCTGCAGGTACAATTACACCAGCAAGGGTGTTGGTGTATGGTGTTGGTGTTGCTGGTTTACAAGCTATTGCAACTGCAAAACGATTAGGAGCAGTTGTTGAGGCTACCGATATTAGACTGGAAACCAAAGAGCAAACAGAATCTTTAGGTGCAAAATTTATAGCGGTAGAGGCGAATGGCGAAAATAATGAAGGTGTTTACGCAAAAGCAGCTTCAGAAGAGTATGCAAAACGCCAAAAGGAAGCTGTAAATAAGTCATTATTTCAAGCCGATTTGGTTATTACAACGGCAATGGTTCCTGGGAGGAAATCGCCTGTTTTAATTACAGAAGAACAAGTAAAGCAAATGAAAAATGGTGCCGTTATAATAGATTTAGCAGCAGATCAAGGCGGCAATTGTGAGTTAAGCAAAATGTATAAAACAGTTATAAAAAATGGCGTGAAAATTATAGGAACAACTATCTCACCCGAAAGTGTTTCGACCAATGCAAGTGAATTATTTGCAAAAAATATGTACAATTTTATTCTACACTTAACTGATGGAAATACATTCAAGTGGGATCTTGATGAAGAAATAACTGATAAAACATTAATTATACAAGATGGAATAATTAGACAAAACGGTAAAACTAAATAAACTTAATTATGACTGAAATAGCCAATTTTATAAGCCAAAATCTTCAATTAATATACGTAGTCATCTTAATGGTGTTTGTTGGTGTCGAAATAATTGGTCATGTTCCTGCGGTATTGCATACACCTCTTATGTCTGGTGCCAATGCAATACATGGTGTTATTATAATAGGTGCCATTTTGGTAATGCTTGGGGCAGACTCCAATAATATATTGGCACAATCACTTGGTTTTGTTGCTGTTTTGTTAGGAACATTGAACGTTGTTGGTGGGTTTGTGGTAACCGATCGTATGTTAGAAATGTTTAAAAAGAAAAAATAATGGATTATATATTTAGCCTTGAATTTATTTATTTAATAGCATCTATAACTTACATTCTTGGTTTAAAGATGTTGGGACATCCTGAAACTGCGAGAAGAGGTAACTTGATTGCTGCTGCTGGTATGACTCTGGCAATATTAGGGACTATATTTTTATATCAAGGTGAAGTTGCGACACATATTTATATTTTAATTGGTATTGCCATTCTTATTGGAACCATTATAGGTTGGGTAGTAGCCAAAAAAGTAGCAATGACTAAAATGCCTGAATTAGTGTCGTTATTTAACGGCATGGGAGGTGCTAGTGCTGCTTTAATTGGACTAATAGAGTTTCATCATTATACAGGAGAAACTTTGTCTACAGCAACTATCTTAGCAGGAATCATTATTGGTAGTATTTCTTTTTCAGGGAGTATGATTGCTTGGGGGAAATTGAATGGCACTATTAAAAAACCTTTCCGATTACCAAAATATAATTTTCTAAACAATGTAATCTTTTTAGTCTTAGTCCTTTTTGCCGTATATATTACTTGGTCAAGTTCTAATAGCCAACTTTATTTATATATTTTATTTTTTGGAGCTTTAGCCTATGGTATTCTATTTGTTTTGCCTATTGGTGGAGCAGATATGCCTGTAGTCATATCGCTTTTAAATTCTTTTACAGGATTGGCGGCCGCACTTGGAGGATTTTTGTATGGAAATATGGTAATGTTAACTGGAGGCATTTTAGTAGGTTCAGCAGGTACTATATTAACATTTGCAATGTGTGAAGCAATGAATAGATCTCTAGTTAATGTGATTTTTGGAGAATTTGGAGATGTTTCAGAAATAGAAAATAAAAATGACTCACATTCAGTAAAGGGAGATATTAAAAAAACAACTATTAGTGATGTTGCAATATTGATGAATTATTCAAAACGCATCATTTTTGTTCCTGGCTATGGCCTTGCTGTAGCACAGGCTCAACATGCAATTCACGAATTAGAACTATTACTAGAAAGCAAGGGTATAGAAGTAAAATATGCTATACATCCAGTAGCTGGTCGAATGCCAGGGCATATGAATGTGTTATTAGCTGAAACAAATGTGGACTATGATAAACTAGCCGAAATGGATGATGTTAACCCAGAATTCCAAAGTACTGATGTAGTGTTTGTTGTAGGTGCCAATGATGTTGTTAATCCTGCAGCACATAACAATACAGCAAGTCCCATTTATGGGATGCCCATTTTAGATGTAGAAAAATCCAAACAAATAATTGTTAATAAAAGAAGTATGAAACCTGGTTATGCTGGCATTGAAAACGAATTGTTTTACAATCAAAAAACGTCTATGCTGTTTGGAGATGCAAAAAAAATAATACAATCACTTATAACCGAAATGAAAAATATGTAATATTAGTATTCTATAATCTTTTTAAAGCCGTTTCATAATATGAAATGGCTTTTTTATTAAAATAGCTCTATAATTTTTTATATTTTTGTGTCAATAAAAAATAGCTATGTCAATAAAGTTAAAAGGAGATAAAGAAATAAGTAAAGTTTTAACAATCAAGCAGAAAGCTTTACAAATAAACCTTAACGATTATATATATGGAGCCTTTGCAGAAATTGGGGCAGGACAAGAAACTGTTCGTAATTTTTTTAGAGCAGGCGGAGCTTCTGGTACTATTGCTAAAACAATGTCTGCATACGACAAGGAAGTCTCAGATGCCGTTTATGGTATTGAACCTGACAAGCGTTATGTAACCCAACCGCGTTTAAACAGAATGCTCACTCATGAAACCAATCTCTTAGAAGACCGGTTAAGTAGAAATAAACATCCTGACAAGTTATTTTTTACCTATGCAAATACAGTTGCTACTATAGATTTTGCGAAAAAATTTAAAGGACATGGCTGGGTTGGGGTTAAATTTCAATTAGATGCTCTAGAGGACTATAATAAAATAATCATTCATATTCGTTTTAAGCAAACAAATGCTCAATTGCAACAAGAAACTTTGGGAATGCTCGGTGTAAACTTAATTTTTGGGGGGTTTTATTTGCATGATAATCCAAAAGAGATTGTAAAATCATTATATGATAATATTGATAAAGATCAAATTGAAATTGATATGATAAATTTCTCTGGTTCTCGATTTACATATGTAGATAATAGGTTAATGAGTTTGCAATTAGTTAAAAACGGAATGACCGATGCAGTTATGTTTGGACCAGATGGCAATAATCTTTTACCAGCACAAGAATTATACAAAAAGAATATTTTGGCATTACGTGGTAGTTTCAGACCAGTTACCAAGGTTAACATGGATATGTTTGAAAAAGCTCAAAAGTTATTTTTGAAAGAAAAAACTGTTGAAAAAAAGAATACTAAAATAATCTTCGAAATTACTTTAGCCAATTTACGCGCCGAAGGTGAGATTAATGAACGTGATTTTTTAGATAGGGCCGAATTATTATGTTCTTTAGGTCAAAATGTAATGATTACCAATTTTCAAGAATATTATAGATTGGTAGAGTATTTCTCTGAATTTACCAAGGCAAGAATGGCATTAGCAATGGGTGTTTACAATCTTATTCAAATATTTGATGAAAAGTATTATAGAAATTTAAGTGGTGGCATATTAGAAGCTTTTGGAAAATTATTCTATAAAGACCTCAAAGTATATCTATATCCTCTTAAAAATCATGAAACTGGTGAGTTTATTACTAGTGAAACTCTAAAAGTGCATCCACGTATGAAAGAATTATATAAATTCTTTAAGTACAATGGTAAAATGCTTGATATAGATGATTTCAATCCTGAAATATTGGATATTTTATCAAGAAAAGTATTAAAAATGATTACTAGTGGAGAAGATGGTTGGGAAGATATGTTGCCTGAAGGTATTGCCGACACCATAAAAGATCATCGCTTATTTGGTTATTCTAAAAGACGTACTGCGAAATTAAACTAAGAATCCAGTAATTGTTCTGAATGTGATTTGGTTTTAACTTTTGTTATTACCTGTTCAATTATTCCGTTTTCGTCTATTACAAAAGTAGTTCGGTGAATGCCGTCAAAAGTACGTCCCATAAATTTTTTTGGCCCCCAAACTTTAAATAAATTAATAACTGCTTTATCTTCATCGGCTAATAATGGATATGGGAATTTATATTTGTTTCTAAAATTGGTTTGTCTCTTATCACTATCAGCACTCACCCCAAGTATTTCATAGCCTAGTGATTGAAATCGTTCATAATTATCTCTCAAATTACACGCTTCCATAGTACATCCAGGTGTACTTGCTTTAGGATAAAAAAACAAAACCAGTTTCTTTCCCTTATAATCAGCTAGTGAAATTTCATTTCCTTCTTGATCCTTAGAATTAAAATTTGGAGCCTTATCTCCTACTTTAAGTGTGGTCATAATTATTATCTTTGAATTCTTATACAAATATAAGCTAATGAAAAAACAAGAAAAGGTAAATTTTGTAATAAATACACTTAATACATTATATCCAGAAATACCTATTCCTTTAGATCATAAAGATCCTTACACGCTCTTAATTGCAGTATTGCTATCAGCTCAAAGCACCGACGTTAGAGTTAATCAGATTACACCTTTGCTATTTGAACGGGCAAACAATCCGTATGATATGGCAAAATTAACAGTTGAAGATATTAAAGCCATTATTAAACCTGTTGGTTTATCACCTATGAAAAGCAAAGGTATTCATGGCTTATCAAAAATATTAATTGAAAAGTATGATGGTAAAGTACCTCAAAGCTTTGAAGCACTAGAAGCCTTACCTGCTGTAGGACACAAAACAGCAAGTGTTGTAATGTCTCAAGCTTTTGGTATTCCTGCATTTCCTGTAGATACACATATACATCGGTTAATGTATCGCTGGAACTTAAGTAATAGTAAAAATGTTGTGCAAACTGAAAAGGATGCCAAACGTTTGTTTCCTAAAGAATTATGGAATACGCTGCATTTGCAAATTATATGGTACGGTCGCCAATACTCTCCAGCAAGAGGCTGGAATCTGGATAACGATTTAATTACCAAAACAATAGGACGAAAATCTGTAATAGAACAATATTATAAATTAAAGAAATCCTAGTGGTTAGCTAGGATTTCTTTTCGCCAAAGTTTAGTTTAAAAGCGCTTCAAACTTTAATTTATTATACTCAATAACACTTAAAGCCTGAGAATAATTCAGAAGAAAATTAACCGTTTCTTCACTCGGTTGCAATGTTTCAGAATGTTTAGAATCTTCAATGTAAAGTTTTGCCATTTGTCCTTGTTATGCGTTACTAATATTACTGTAACGTGACAAAACTTTATTTATTGTATTAGTTTATTAAAACTATATTATGTTTATCTATAACCTTTCTTAAATTTATTAATGCATAACGCATTCTACCTAAAGCAGTATTAATGCTAACTCCAGTATTTTCAGAGATTTCTTTAAAACTCATATCATTATACATACGCATTACAAGCACTTGTTTTTGATCTTCAGGAAGTTCTTCAATTAATCGTTTTACATCATTTTCAACTTGATTTTTAATAAGAACTTTTTCAGCATTTAAAGAAGAATCGCTAATCACAGAGAAAATATCAAAATCGCTACTATTATCAAATTTAGGCATACGATTGTTTTTTCTAAAATGGTCAATAACCAAATTATGAGCGATACGCATTACCCAAGGCAAAAATTTACCTTCTTCATTATATTTTCCAAGTTTAAGTGTACGTATAACTTTTATAAACGTATCCTGAAAGACATCTTCTGTAACATCTCTATCAAAAACTTTTGAATAAATAAAACTGTAAATCTTTTGTTTGTGTCTTGTAATTAAGATCGACAATGCGTTTTCGTCACCTTTAATGTAGTTGCTAACTAATACAGCATCTGTGATAAGTTCTTTTTTCATAATCATTACTTTTGTTTGCATAGAAGAAGCCTTCTCTGCTTGGGGTTAAAATTTAAAAAGTAATGTTATGCTATAAGCTAATAGTTTAATTTGCTGATTAATAGAAATCAAATATAACAACAATCATACCTAAAAAACAAAAATAATTTAGTTTTTTTAGTAAAAATTCGATGTAATATCCATTTTTATAGCTAAAATAGAAGTGGTATCTTTGCAGAATTATTTCTTAAAAATGTCCATAAATACTAGTATTTCTAAAGTAAATCCTAAAACAAACATTATCATAAAGGGTGCAAAATTGCATAACTTAAAAAATATTGATGTTGTTATACCAAGAAATAAACTTGTTGTTATTACGGGGTTATCAGGTTCTGGAAAATCCAGTTTAGCGTTTGATACATTATATGCTGAAGGGCAGCGACGTTACGTTGAGAGCTTGTCTAGTTATGCGAGGCAGTTTTTAGGTAGGCTTAACAAACCAAAGGTAGATTATATTAAAGGAATTGCACCTGCTATTGCTATCGAACAAAAAGTAAATTCAAC
>CAYQME010000001.1:0-1119 GCA_964418645.1 uncultured Flavobacteriaceae bacterium | reverse complement strand
ACTGTTTTCTTGTTGTTGACAGAATTATTGTAAAAGAAGACGAGGATTTTTATAATCGTTTGGCTGATGCCATTCAAACAGCCTTTTTTGAAGGTAAAGGCGAATGTTATATCGAATCGCTTTTAAGCGATTCTTCAAAAAATAATTTAATAAAATACTTTAGTAATGCGTTTGAGCTAGATGGTATTACTTTTTTAGAACCAAATATTCATCTGTTTAGTTTTAATAATCCTTATGGTGCTTGTCCAAAATGCGAAGGTTATGGTGATATTATCGGAATAGACGAGAATCTTGTAATTCCTAATACAGGCCTTTCAGTCTATGAAAATGCTATTTTCCCTTGGCGTGGAGAAAGCATGAGTTGGTATCGTAATCAATTGGTAAATAACTCACATCATTTTAATTTTCCAATTCATAAACCCTATTTTAAATTAAGTAAAGACCAAAAGCAACTTATTTGGGATGGGAATGAATATTTTGAAGGACTGCATTCTTTCTTTGCAGAATTAGAAGCAAAGGCTTATAAAATTCAAAATAGAGTTATGTTGTCGCGTTATCGCGGTAAAACAAAATGTAATGTTTGCCACGGTAAACGTTTACGTATTGAAGCAAATTATGTTAAAATTAGTAACGCTACTATTACCGACTTAGTAGAAAAGCCCTTGGATAAATTGGTATCCTTTTTTAACCAATTAGAGCTTAGCGATTACGATGCAACCATTGCAAAGCGCTTATTAAAAGAAATTCAAACACGCTTATCCTTTCTAACTAATGTAGGTTTGGATTATCTAACCCTTAACCGAAAATCGAACACCTTATCTGGAGGCGAAAGCCAGCGTATTAATTTGGCAACTTCTTTAGGAAGTAGTTTAGTGGGCTCTATGTATATTTTAGATGAACCGAGTATTGGTTTGCATCCACGAGATACCGAACGTCTTATTACGGTTTTAGAATCGCTTCGTGATTTAGGCAATACCGTTATCGTGGTTGAACATGATGAGGTCATTATGAAAGCTGCCGACGAGATTATAGATATTGGTCCTGAAGCTGGTACTCTTGGAGGGCATGTAGTTGCTACTGGAACTTACAACGATATATTGGCTTCCGATTCGTTAACTG